>DASUTR010001048.1:0-12110 GCA_036374535.1 Polyangiaceae bacterium | reverse complement strand
GGTCAGCGTGCATGAGCGCGTGCGGTAGTGGTTGCAACACCTCGTGCCGCCAATAGACGGCGGCTTCGTTGCCGCCGCGACACCTGCGCGTTTCTTCGAACGAACGTCGCAATCGCAGCCACGCCCGAGCAAGCAGGGTTTCTTCCCAGCCCAGCCGAGACGACCAAGCGCCAGCACTTCTTGCCGTTTTTCTTCGCTCAAGACGTTGCTCATCCCGAGCGCCGGACCACCGTCCGCTCGCGCTCGTCAACGCGCGTTGAACAGGTACCGCGCTCCGGACGCCATCTCCGCTTCGACGGACGTGAGGACGACGCCTTGGAAATCTAAACGGAGAGCGATTGGGAAGCTCGGGTCCGTCACGGGTACGGGTCCGACGACGAGCGTTTCCTCGTCGGACAACCACGACATTTCTCCGCCCCAGAACGGACCGAGATCGCCCCAGACGAGCGGCAGCGTCCCGGAAATGCCGAGCTCGTACACAGCGCCCGGAGAGTAGTCGCTACCGTCCGCGGTCGCATCGACGAGAGTCAGAGGATACGCTCCCACCCGGTCTCGTACAGGCTGGTAGACGACGGCGTTCCTGGCCAGATACCCGTACATGTCTCGATCGATGGGGTTCATACGCACCCACGCCGTCGGCCTGGAACCGCGGCTGAAGTGACCGAACATTCGTTGTCCGTCTTTCGAGACCGTCACGTCGGCGGCGTACTCGTACACCGCGCCGACGTCGAAGGCGAAACCGAAGCGGGCGCGACCGTTCACGATCGAGCCGTCGCTGATGGAGCCGCAGCAGTCGGTGACGAGCGCCGGTTCGAGCCCGGCGCAGCATCCATATCCCGTAAGAACGGTTCCTTGCTGTGCGAGACGGACGGCCACGGGATCCTCGAACCCGATCATCGCCCACTCTCCCTCGATGTTCGGCCCCGCGACCGCCGAGCCCCCCGTCCCAGCATCGGCGCTGCCCCCGGCCCCGCCGCGCTCGGATGAGCCACCTGCTCCTGCGACGGCCGCGCCACCCATCCCAGCCTGGACGCTGCCCCCGACGCTGCCGGACGAGCCACCTACTCCCGTGGCGGCCGCGCCCGATGAGCCCGCGTCGCCCGGCCCGTCGCTATGGCCGAGCGAGGTGGAGTTTCCGCCGCAGCCCATCACGAGAAGGACGCCGAAGACGCTGCGCAGACTGCGCGCACCCTGCCTGCGTCTCACCATGCGAGAAGCGTGGCACATAGACCGTGCTCCTTCAATCGGAGGGCTCGAGCTCGGCTTCCCGCGGTGCGCCCGGGCGGTGCCACGGACGATTCCGCGCACTAAGGTTGGCTCGTGAACGCCACCCTGTACCGCCGCCCGCTGCCGCCTGGGATGATTGCTTTTTCGTCCGAGGAGGGGCGGCGCTTGTTCGCCGAAGCGTTGGCTGCCGGAGGGCTCGACGGCTACTTCCCGATCGCCGAGCAGTTCCACACCCAGTCCGATCCGTCGTTTTGTGGGCTCGGCTCGCTGGTCGTCGCGTTGAATGCGCTCGGCATCGACCCCGGGCGACTCTGGAAGGGCCCGTGGCGCTGGTTCGCCGAAGAGCTGCTCGATTGTTGCGTGCCGCTCGAAGAGGTGAAAGCGCGCGGGCTCGACCTCGAGGAGCTCGGATGTCTCGCTCGCTGCAACGGCGCGGAAGTCGAGCTCTCGCATGCCGACGACGCCGACGTCACGAGCTTCCGCGACGCCGTGCGCGCGGCTGCCGCCGGCGAGCTCGTGCTCGTTGCCGCGTACGACCGAGCCGCCCTCGAGCAAACAGGAGCCGGGCATTTCTCCCCGATCGGCGGGTACCACGCCGAAAGTGACCGCGTGCTCGTCCTCGACGTCGCTCGGTTCAAGTATCCGCCCCACTGGGTCGAGACGGGCATGCTGTTTCGCGCCATGAAACCCGCCGATCCGACCACGGGCCGCGCTCGCGGCTGGATGGCGCTCCGCCGGCGTTCGGCGGGCATCGCACTCGGATTCA
Source organism: Polyangiaceae bacterium (assembly GCA_036374535.1). Classification (GTDB taxonomy): domain Bacteria; phylum Myxococcota_A; class Polyangia; order Polyangiales; family Polyangiaceae; genus PMG-095. The sequence continues at coordinate 10,117 of DASUTR010001048.1, read as the reverse complement.
GCGTCGCCTGTGAGCGCGATGGCTGGGTGGGGCTCGCCGAGCGCATGGCGACGCTGAGAGGCGAGCTTCGAGCCGCAACGGACCTCGCGTCCGTCGCGCGCTCGCTCGTGCCGCTGCTCGCGAACCTTGCGGTGCGAACGCCCTCACTCCCGGCTCATGGAGACGCGCTCGCGAACGCGCGAGCGGCGCTGCGCGAGCTTCCCGTCTACCGCCTCGTGGAGCAAGCGGTCGGCCCCGAGCAGACCGAAGCGGCCACGCTGCTCCTTCTTTCCGCCGGCGATTCGTTACCGGCACCGCTCCGTGCCGAGCTCGAAGCGGCCGCGCGCGGAACGACCGCCGAGCTCGTCGCCGAGATCGGCAACGTGCGGGCTCAACTCGGCGCGCTGTCTACACACGCCTCGCGGGAAAAGCGCGCTCAGTAGGGCGGCGCTCCATAAAGCGATGGCCGGTACTCGGTGTACGTCGTACCCGCACCCTCGATGCTCATCACCACCTCACCGGAAGGTGTGATCTCGCTGATTCGCTCCCAGTCCGTGACGATGTAGTTGCCGTTTTCCGTGCGTTGCGCGTCGCCCCTACCGCATGCCAAAAGCCACGCGGAAGCCACGAAAACGATGGCTCGAACGGCTTGTTTCATGTCGTCACACGCGCCCACGAACGATGACACGTCCGTGCTCGAATGTCGCCAGCGCGCACATCGAACCTACACCGAGCGTTCACAGACGGAGCTCGACCTCGAAAGAGGGGTAGAGGCGGGCGTTGTAGAGAACGTCGGAGATGGAGCCGTAGTGGATTCGTACGCTCCCGAAAAGTCCTCGAGTGAGGCGCGACCTCAGCCCGCCCTCCAGCGTATACGTCCGCTCGAACGGCAGTGTCGGATTTTTTCCGTCGACGGGGATAGCACTGTAGAGCGGGAGCTTCGCGAAGAGCTCGAGCGCCGTGTGATCGACGAGGAAGAAGCGCACCCCGGGACGTAGGAAGAATTGCTGCAGGCCGAGCTGGTTGTCCGTGAAAACCGACTGCTCGGGCGGCGACGTGCCGAAGAACGTGGCGTAAGCGTAGACCACGCCGAGATCGGCTTCGAGCCAACGCGTCAGGGTGCCGCTAGCCGTGAGCTCCACCGGCACACTGAGCACGTCGATCTTGGAGACGATCTTCTTCGCAGCTGGGGTCGCGATCCAGTACCAATCGCCGTGCCCGTACCAGGCGCCGAGCCGGGCGCCGAGATCGAAGTAGCGCGTGTCGACGAAATGATAGCCCACGCTCGCGTTGAAGAGCCCGACCGTGAAGTGCGCGAGATTCACGCCGACTTGCACACCCGCGCCGAGCCCGTAGGTGCCGCCGATCAGCGCGACGACGTCGCCGCTGCCGACGCCGAGCGCACCGGCCTCGAGGCTCCACACGCCCGCAGGCAAGGTATACGCCGAATGACGGGTGCTTACTTGCTCGGGGCTCTGGAGATCACCTTCGGCTCTGGCCGGCGCAGACGCCGTGGTGTGCGCGAACACCAACGAAGCCGCCAGGGCAGCGCGCGTCACGGCCGCACCCCGATGAGCAGCTTGCCGATGAGCCCACTCGGGATCACGCCGTCATCGTTCTGGGCAAGATAATCGAAGCCCACGCCAGCCTCGAACCAGCGATAGGGGTAGAGCAGCGCGACGCCGGGCGCGAAGTTGACGCCCACGGCCGGGTTGGTCGTCGAAGCGAACTCCGCCGATGTCCGCGCGTCACCCGCGAAATCCCAGCGCATGGCGGTCACGCCGAGGCGCAAGTTGTAACGGAGAACGACGGCGTAGAACGGAAGGTCCCATCCGAGCGAGATCCCGCCGCTGATGCTCGAGGTAGAGGCCGTGACGTCATAGTCGCTCCCGACGCGCGGGTCACGACGCTCGACCACGCTATGACCGAGCGAGTTGTCGAACTGGGCACCGAGCCGAAACCCGACCGCCCACGTGTAGCCGACATCGATGCCCAAGGTCGCTCCGTACGGCGCGAGCTCGATGTCGCCAATCGTCGACGTGCTCACCCCCCACCCGGCGCTCGCCAGCGCGTCGAAACCACCGAGCGCAGCACCTGGCGCAGACTCCGCCTTCGTGCCGGCGACCGGTGCTTCGGAGCCGGCGCCACGCGGTTCGACGGATTCGGCACATGCAGATTTGAAGCCGGCCAGCAGCACGAGGGCGACGACGACGATGGCGCTCGCGCTCTTCACGGCACCTGGACCTTACCAGGTCCCGTCGCCGAGCTACGGCGTCGCGCTTGGCGAGGCGCCCTTGCTTTTGCGCGCGCTCGCGCCAGTCGACACGACGAGCCGCTCGATTACTACGACGGCCCGGCCATGGCGCGCCTCGGGGCGCCCGATGCGTTGGGTCCCGAAGGCGCGATCTGTGTCCAATCGACGCGAACCCCTCCGGACGTGACGGAGCGGTTCGGCGTCGATGACGAGACGATTAGCGATCGAGTGACGCGCTTGCGTTGGACCCTCGAAGCCAGTCCGTCCAGCGGACTAACCGGCCCGTTCTTTTCTGCCGAAGCGGCGGAGTACTGCTCGGCTCTCGCAGCGGGTGGGTTCTCCGGCCGGCGCGTGCCGAGTTTGCTCGAGTTGTTCTCCGCGTGCGTTGCGTCCGCGGGCCGGAGTGAGCCGATTCTTTTCCGGTCATGAACCCGCACTCCTCGCCCCAGCCCGATTCTCGTCCTCACCGACGACGACGAACAAGAATCATCGGCCGCGGCGGGATCCGACCGCGCGCTTCGAAGTTAATGGCGATGGTCTCGAGCGCGCTCGGGTCCGCGACGTTGACGCGTTCGCCCTTCGCGCGGCTCCCGAGCTCATCCTGCAACGTCAGAAAATAATTCTACCGGCGACGTAGAAACGTCGCACCGCCGCGTAGCTTCCCCCACATGAGTTGGCTCCGGCACTTGTCGGATCCTGCTCTCAATAGTGATTCTTTGCACAGAAGCTCGGCGCGGTTAATCTAGTGAGCTGGTTTTCGGTCGCGCCTCGTCAAGACAGACAGTGAACTCGGTGCGGGATTTTCGAACTCGATGAAGACGCTCTCACGCACGCACGTCGTCGGCGGTCCACCGCTCGTCGTTCTCGCACTCGGTCTCGCGAGCGCGGCGTGCGGGACGGGTGGGCCTCCAACGAGCGCCGGCCCCGCGGTTGACGGTTCGGGCGGGAGCACTGGCGGCACGGGTGGCAAACAGGGTGGCGGCACCGGCGCCGGCTCTGGCTCGGCTGGAACCGATACCGGAAGCGGGGGGACGGGCAACGCCGGCAGCGGCGGTAACAGCGGGAGCGGCGGCAACGGCGGCAACGGCGGAGTGAGCGGCATGCCGCCGATCGGAGGCGAGCTCTCCAACTGCACGACGCCTGCGCCGCGGCTGATCCGGCGCCTGACCGCGCTGCAGTACCGAAATTCGCTGCTCGGTGCCTTCGGCGACGCCAACGTCCCGTCCGCGGACGTGCTCGCGGATCCGGCTTCTGCACTCAAGTTCCGGGTCGATGCGGATCTACCCGTGGTGCGCGACCTGGATGCGGGCCTCCTGCTCAACTACGCGGAAACGGTGGCCGCCTGGGCCGTGGAGAACAAGCTCTCCTCGCTCGCACCGTGCCAGGATCGTCATGCCGGATGCTCGGGGCCGCTGATTCGAAACCTCGGCCGAAAACTCTACCGCGATGCGCTGACGACCGAGCAGGAATCGGCCTACCAGGCGCTCTTCGACGCTGAGTCGACCTTCCGGGACGGCGCCTCCATCGTGATCAGCACGATGCTGCAGTCGCCTTACGTGCTCTACCGGCGTGAGCTCGGCAGCGAGAGCGGCGGTCGCTTCGTGCTCACCCCAGAAGAGGTCGCGAGCGAGCTCTCCTACTTCCTCACGGACTCAGCGCCGGATGTGGCTCTGCTCGACGCGGCCGAACAGGGAAGGCTCGTGACGCAGGCCGACATCGATCGAGAAGCGGCGCGGCTGCTCGAAACGGACGCGGCGAAGGCGAGCCTCACGCGGTTTCTGGATGGTTGGTTCGAGCTCGACACGCTCGTCAACAAGGCGAAAGACGACACGGTCTTCGCCCTCACGCCCCAATTGCGCTCGAGCATGCTCGGCGAATCCCGCGAGTTTTTCCTGGAGGCCTTCTACTTCGGCGGCGACGTGGCCGGCATCTTGAGCGCGCGGCATACCCATCTGAACGGCGAGCTCGCGACCTTCTACCAGCTCGCGGCGCCCGGCTCGGGCGGCAGCTTCCAGAAGGTCGACCTCACGGGCACCAATCGCGCGCCGGGTCTGCTCGGGCAGGCCGCATTCTTGACGTCGCACGCCCAGCCTGAAAACTCCTCGCCGGTCCAGCGCGGCCGCTTCGTTCGGGATCGCATCCTGTGCGAGGAGATACCGCCCATGCCGGAAGACCTCGACACCAGTCTCGACAGCCCCGAGGGCTTCAATACCAACCGTCAGCGCTACGAGACGCACTCGGAAAACGACGCTTGCTCGGGCTGCCACGTGCTGTTCGATCCGGTCGGTTTCACCTTCGAGCATTACGACGGCTTCGGCCGCTACCGCGACCAAGAGGGCGGCGAACCGATCGACGCGACCGGCATGATCACCGACCAAAACGAGCTGATGACGACGCTCGACGGAGTCGAGTCGCTGCTCAGCTACCTCACGGCCGGGGATCGCGCGCGCGCCTGCACCGTTCGCTACTGGTCGTACTACGCGCACGGGCGTGACAACTGGCAAGAGAAGAAATGCAACGACGACCAGGTGCGCCGTGACGCGCAAGCGAACGGCTACACGCTGAAGAGCATCTTGATGGGCATCCTGCATGCGCCGTCCTTCACCGGACGCGTCCAGGATCCGTGAGTCGGAGCCGCACGATGTCGCCTCTCTCCCGCAGAACCTTCGTTCGCAGCGCCGGGCTGGCCACGCTGTTCTCCCCGTTCTTGGACGTCTTGACCGCGCCCTCGGCGAGGGCCGCCGGCCCCGGCTACCAGAACCTTTTGCTCTTCTTCACGCCGGGCACGGCGCCCGAATCCTGGAAGCCGAGGGGCTCGACCGACACCAACGTCGTGTGGAGCCCCATGACGGAGAAGCTCGCACCGATCGCCTCCAATATCGTGCTGGTCGACAACCTTTCGAGCTTCGGCAGCGCCGCGGGTCACGGATCGCCCGGCGGCCTCACCGGCAAAGGCTATGGCGAGCCCACGCACCTTTCGGTCGAGCAGTACATCAGCGACAAGCTCCCGGGGGCGCCCATCAAGAACCTTTTGCTCGGCGGCGTCAGCACGGAGCAGCAGACGAATTTTTTCCGTAACGGCGTGGCGCTCTCGCCGCTGTTCTCGTTGTCGTCAGCGTATCAGGCTGCCTTCGGCGGCTTCTCGCCGACCGGGCCGTCCACACCGGACCCCGGCACGCCCGACGAGAAGACCCGCCGCCGCAGGAGTTCCCTCGACCTGGTGAAGAGAGAGCTCGCCCAGCTTTCGGCACAGCTCGGCGCGAGCGAGCGCCGAAAACTCGAGCTTCATGCCGACTCGATTCGGCAGCTCGAGCTTTCGTTCGGAACGCCGGACGGCGGTGGGCCGCCCATATCCGATGCCTGCGTCGTCCCCGGCATGCCGGCCGCTGAGGCCGAGCTCGTCCGGAACAGCGCCAAGCACCTGGAGCTCGCCGTGCACGCGTTCGCCTGCGGCCGTACCCGCGTTGCCGCGGTGCAATTCGGGCACCACCAGAACACGCAAATCTCGATTCCGGAAGTCGGCCAGCCCGGCGACTGGCACAACACCTTCATGCATTCCGATCGCGCGCCGTTCACGCGGCTGATCAAACTCGAGCAGTGGCTGTGCGGGCAGTTCGTGTCGGCCGTGCAGAGGCTGAAAGGGGTCGTGATGCCCGACGGCGAGACGCTGCTCGACAAGACGCTCGTGGTGTGGGCGCGCGACATGGGCGACGGTCCGAACCACGGCGGCGACGATATGCGCTTCGTCTTTGCCGGCGGCGCAGGCAAGTACCTGAAGCTCGCTGCCAACGGCCGTTACATCGATGGCCGGGGCGCGCATCACCAGAGCGCTCTTTTCGCGATGTGTCAGGCGCTCGGCGTCGACTATTCGGGCTTCGGCGATACGAGGCAGGCGCGTTCGGTGTTGTCGGGCTTGTCGGTCTAGCAGGCAGACCCGAATCGCAACGCGCGCTCGTGTTTGCGCGTGGACCTGCGCGCCCTCACCCAATCGCGGCAGCGGGTTTCCGCCGCTCAGAAGCTCGCCGTCACTGCGGTCAGCGCAGGAAGTGCTGTCGTATTTCCCCCGGTGCGATTGGCACAGAACGAAATCTGATTGTTGGTGGTGTGAGCCGCGATCGCGGCCTCGGACGAAAGTGGTACGCCGGCAACGATACCCGACGCTGGCGTGAAGGTAGCTTTCGTCGTCTGGTAGATCGCCGACTGCTTCGTGTCGATGGTCATTCGCCAGCCAGTGGTCGGCGAGGCGCTCGAGTTGGTCGCGCTTACCGTGGCACAGTAGCCGGTACCCCAGTCACTCGTGACGAAGAGCGTGGCCTGGAACGGAGCGGCGGTCGGGGCACACGTGCCCGCCGCGCACACGCTGCTCGCACAGTCGCGCGCGCTCGTGCATGAAAGACCGCCGTAGCAGCGGAGGCACCCGGTGCCGCCGCAATCCAGCGCCGTCTCCGCGCCGTCGAGCACGGCGTTGGTGCACGCGTCGACGGCCGACGGGGCATCGGGTTTCGTCTCGCACGAGACGAAACGGTTGACTCCAGAACCACCACGGCACGTGTCGCTGCCGAAGCCGCCCTCCACGTAATCGTTGCCGTTCCCGCCGTTCAACGTGTCCGAGCCCACGTCGCCACGCAGGGTATCGTCGTTGTCGTCCCCGAAGAGCTGGTCCTGACCGAGCCCACCGCCCAGATTGTCGTTGCCGAGGCCGCCGCGACCGACGTCGTCGCCGTCGTTGCCTTCGAGGAGGTCGTTGCCCGAGCCGCCCGTGAGATCATCCTGCCCGCTGCCGCCGAAGACGCGATCGTTCCCATTACCCCCGTCCATGATGTCGTCGCCGCCACCGCCGCTGATCGCATCGTCGCCGCCGTTGCCGTAGACGCGATCCTGCCCGCCGCGGCCGAGGATGCAATCGATGCCGCTCGTGCCGTTCAAGGTGTCGTTGTTGCTCGTGCCGACGATGACGTTGCTGCCGGCGGGACAACACGACACACTGTCCCCCAGCGTCGCATTGACCGCCTGTGTTGCCGTCGCCACGGCGCCGTTCTGAAGCGTCGCGGTCCAGGTGACGAGCGTGCGGCCGAGGTTGAACGTGGCCGGAGCATTGTTCGTCAGCGTCACGCCGCTGCCGCACCTATCCGTGACCGCCGGAGCTCCGAGCGCTACTGCGTTGCACAACGTCGTCGTCACGTCCGCGGGAACGTACGAGAACACCGGTGCCGCGGCGCGGATCTCTGCAGATGCCTGCGCCGTGTCGTTCGCTGGGTTCGGATCGAACGAGAGGCTCGAAACGCGAGCCGCGAGAGCGAGAGCGCTGTTCGCGTCCGCGCAGCTCGTGCGGACGACGAACTCCGCGGTGACTTCGGCTCCGGCGGTCAGACTGTCCACGTCCAAGCGCGCGCGCCCGGCGGCGACGCCGCAAGCGGCTTCCGCGGACGAGCACGAGTCGAAGGCTTTCCCCGGCGGTAGGCGAAGCTCGACGCTACCCTCGAACGCCTCCGAAGGACCAAGATTCGTCAGGGTCACCCGAAACGAGACGTTCGAACCGCCTTCGGTTTGGTCGGCCGAGGCGACGAGCGTGAGCGCGAGATCCGCGCGGCTCTGTGCCCTCCCTGCGCGAATAAACACGTCGCGTGGTGGCTCGGGGACGCGAGAGTTCCCGCCGCCGTTGGACGGAACGGCGTATTTCAGGGCGAGCCAGTCATTGTGATCGGACAGAACGCGCACCTGCTCGGAGCCCAGCGGACGCGGCGTGGCGTTGTTCAGGCTATCCCATGGAGTCGTATCGTTCGGGGGGGGCGTGGATAGGGTCGATTCGCATTTCCGATTCGTTCCATCGACGATGTACTCGTCGACTTTCTCATCGTCGCCGATCGATTGAGTCTGAACCGCGGCACCTGCAGCGGGCCGGATCTCTCCGTCGGAACTCGTCCCCGCCATGACCCACGTGTCGTCCGCGTGCACCCCCTGCGATACGTACTTCGAGTCGATCACTCCGTCTGGCCCCGATCTCAGTAGATAGGGGACCTCTAGGGCGTTGACCGCGGAGCTCTGGAGCTCGTCATCCGGTCCCGGGCGCACTTCTACGAGCAGGTTGTTCTGAAGGATGAGCTCATCGTTCACCTCGTCCACGTTCGCGCGCTCGATGCCGGCTGGATTCACGAGCTTGTTGACGACGGCATCGTCCTGCAAAGTGCCGCCGTAGCAGACCTGCGTCTCGAGCGTTCCGTCAGCGCCCGGTCGCACGATTTCCCCGTCGTTCTCCGTAACGAGGACGTCGGTTCCGGCGATACCGCCGCATGGATACGCCGAGTAGAGCTTTCCGTCGGCGCCGGGCCGAAGAGCGCCGCCGAGGCGACGATCGTCCCCGGAAGCGGTGGACCGCAAGGGCGCATCCTCCGCCGACACGATACAGAAGCGATCGTTGTTGAGATCCACGTTCGCGAGTTGCTGATCCACCACGTCACCATCACAGTTCCAGTCCAGCGGTCCCGATGCCTCACCGGTCCCGGCGAGATCATGGCGCTCCGCCAAAGGACAAGCCCAGCGCGCGACGTACGGACTCATCGGATCGCGGATGCCGTCGGCCTCGGACGGTCCGAAGACCTCGTCCAGCGGAAGGCGTCCGCCACCCGAGAAGTCGAGGGGCATCAGGCCGCCGCCGTAGGCGTGATTCATCACGCTCAGGTAATTCGGCTTGTACTCGACCTCCTCGTCGCCCCCGTGCGCCAGACCGAGTGAATGACCGAGCTCGTGCATCAAGACGGCGGAAGCAAAGTGCGGATTCGAGTTCGGGTTGTCGAGCGATTCCCAAACGGCCATGAAAATGTTGGGGCCACCGTTCCAACCGTTCAAGCCGGGATCGTCATGGCCCCATAGCGTGTAGCGATAGGCGCGAGCCTTTGCGGCGAGGACGGCCGTACCGGGGTCGTGACTACCATCAGGACGCTTGCCGTCGGCATCCTTCTGTCGTTGCTCGGGCGAGCCGAAGAAGTCGCCGCGCGTGTCGGCGAAGCATGAGTCGATGCAGAGATCGACGTGCGGCACTCGGTCGCTGCGCTCGAAATGAAGCCGGATGCCTTCCGTGCCGTCAGGGTTCGGAACCGGCGCGTTCGCGAATGCGTCGAGCACCTCTTGAATATGGCTGAGCGCAGGCATGTGGTCGTGGGCGCCGTCCTCGCAGCCGATCCCGGAAAGACAGGCCATCGCGTCCATTTCGATGTAGAGGTCCTTGTGCTCCGGATCCGCGTCGGGCAGCGTCAGATCGACGACGCCGTCAGCGTCGCCGTCCACACCGTCGATTTCCCACGAGTCGGGCAGTCCGTCGCCGTCGAAGTCACACGCGTCGCGATCCGTGCACACGATCTTCACGCTGCCGCTCTCGCACGTTGCCGTGCCCGGGCTGTTGCAGCGATCCGCGCAGCGTTCGTCGCCCGAGGGGACCCATTCTTCGTCGACGCTACCGTCCCCGTCGTCGTCCACACCGTCGCACGTGGCGTCCGAGAGGATGGGACCACGCGTGACCTCGTAACAGAGCTCCCACTCGCCCGGAAAGAACACACATTCTTGGCTGCATTCGGGTCGCTCGTTGGGTGAACTACAATCGTGTGCCGCCGCGCATTCGCCGAGCTCCATCCCATCGTGGCGAAACCCACACGCACCGAACGGAAGCGCTCCGGGTGTGACCACCCCGGTCGCGGGGTCGATGTTCAATGCGAAATTCCCAGGGAATGTCACACCCGCGAGAAACTCGGTGATGAGGTGAAAATCGACTCCCAGTGTCGTGGGCCCATCGTCCAGACTCACGAACTGAGTCTTGATGTAGCGCTGCTCGCTCAGAATGTCGCCGAGGACGCCCGCTCCCGAGTTTTCCTGGAGGAACTCCGGATACGG
>DASUTR010001047.1:0-7084 GCA_036374535.1 Polyangiaceae bacterium | reverse complement strand
CTCGCCCCTCCGCTGCTCGAGCGCTACCCGAAGCTCGAAGAGACGAGCATGGGGCCGGCGCTCGAAATCGGGGGATTCTGGTTCGCTGCGTGCCTGCCGACGCTCGCCGGCGATTTCAGCGCCGATCCGGGTTCCAGCGTGGACGAGGAGCGCGCGGAGCGCCGCTACGTCGTGTACGCCTGGCCGAGCGGTCGCGGGCCGGGGCTCGAGCGCGCGTATTTCATCGACGAGCACGAGCGGATTCTCTCCGCGCCTTCACGCGAGGGCCTGCGCCGCGGCCGCGAGCATGCCCCCGGCTGCGCCGACGCGCTCTCGCCTTCGACCAAGGGGGATTGGCGTGCCTGGCGCGGGAAGAAGCCACGCGAGGATTTGCCGGGCGACCGATCGCGCTAGAGAAGCACCCCCGGCGGCTAGCGCTCACCCTGCCGCTGCACCAAACTCCGCCCGACTCCGTGAATCCCGTCTACAAGAGCAAAGAGAATCGCGACGTGCCGCTCGCTCGGCCCGGTGAATTCGCCGCGCTCCGGCTCAGCGACTCGCTCGTCGTGTCGCCGCCGGTCGTGCTCGCGCCCATGGCGGGGGTCACGAACTACCCGTTCCGCGCGCTCTGCCGGCGCTTCGGCGCGGGCCTCTACGTGAGCGAGATGATCACGGCGCGCCCGCTCGTCGAGGGCAACCAGAAAACGCTCCGCATCGCCGACTTCGGGCCCGAGGAGACGCCGCGCAGCCTGCAGCTCTACGGGACGGATCCGTACTACGTCGGCGAAGCGGTGAAGCGCCTCGTCGGCGAGGGCCGCGTCGATCACATCGACATGAACTTCGGCTGCCCCGTGCGCAAGGTCACGTCGAAGGGAGGGGGCGCCGCGATTCCGGCCAAGCCGCGGCTGCTCGCGGGCATCGTGCGGGCCGCGGTTCGCGCGTCGGGACGCGTGCCCGTGACCATCAAATTTCGCATCGGCATCGACGATCGTGTGACGACGTTTCTCGACGCAGGTCGCGTCGGGCAGGAAGAAGGCGTCGTCGCCGTCGCGCTGCACGCCCGCACCGCGGCGCAGCTCTACGACGGCAGCGCGCGCTGGGAGGCCATTCGAGAGCTCAAAAGCGCCTTGCACGTTCCCGTGCTCGGCAACGGCGACATCTGGGAAGCGGAGGACGCCCTGCGGATGATGCGACAAACCGGCTGCGACGGCGTCGTCGTCGGACGCGGCTGTCTCGGCCGGCCCTGGCTATTTCGCGATCTCGCCGACGTCTTCGCCGGACGCGAGCCGCGCGATCCGCCCGCGCTCGGCGAGGTCAGCTCCATCATGCGCGAGCACGCCGAGCTCCTCGCCGGCTGGCTCGGCGAAGCTCCTGCGCTACGAAGCTTCCGCCGTCACGCCAGCTGGTACACCAAGGGATTCCGCGGCAGCGCAGCGGCGCGCCAGCGCTTCATGCAGGTCTCGACGCTCCGCGAGCTCGACGAAGCCCTCGCGACACTCGATCCGAACGAGCCGTTTCCGCCGTCCGCCATGCGCGTGCCGCGCGGCAAGTCGAGCGGCACGCAAGCGGTGAGCCTTCCGCACGGCTACCTCGATGACCGCGACGACACGACCCCGCCCGAAGAGGTGGCGGAGGACGGACTGTCCGGCGGCTGAGGCTCGGCGGCGCGTCGTCAGCCGGTAGCGGCTTCGTTCCGCGGGCGCGCGTTGCTCTCTTGCGCGTAACGGAGCAGTCGCGCGACGACGTCGCGCTCCGAGTGGCAGCCGATCTTTTCGAAGATGCGCGACCAGTAGCTCCGCACCGTCGAGTGCGCGCAGCCGAGGACGAGCGCGGCCTGCTCGTTCGTGAGCTCCTGAACCGCCGCGTCGAGGAGCTTCGTCTCTTGGTTGCTCAGGCGGTACATCGCCGCGAACTCGCGCACGGCCGAGCCGCCGCGCCGATCACGCTCCAGAATCGCCAGGATGCCGCGCAGGACGTCGACGCCCGCGGGCTTCGGAATCGCGATGGCGCACCGATTGCGAAGCTCGAGCGTGCGTTGCGCGTCGAGCAATCCGGTGATGACGGCGACGGACGGACGTGGTTCGAGCTCACGAATCCGCGTGAGGAGACGAGCGCCGTCGCCGTCCGGCAAGCAGAGATCGAGAAAGACGTGATCGCACGGGTCCGAGCGCCAGATCTCCGGCTCCGTCCTGTGAAAGCCGCTTTCCAAGGTCGGAACCATGACCAGAACGGCGTCGTCCTTCAGCAAACGCTGCCACTGGCGTACGAGCGGCTCGTCGTCGTCGACGACGAGAACGCGGAACGGCGCGCCGTCGAGACGCCGCGTGACCGCGTTCGGCGCCATCGAAAGCGGCGACGTGCGGCGGCGTCCCGTTGCCGACCCCTGCGTTCCCATACTGAGTCCACGTTAACAACAACACGACTTCGAATCGAATTCAAGATCTACGAAGATCATCACATGAGTGGACGCGCACTCGTTTCGAAGTTCGATGGAGCCTTTTTGCGAGCTGTGATCCGTAGTCCACAGCTCGTGAGTTCGTGATTCCACTCGGCGCGGTCGTTTACGGGGAACGCGCACGCCAGGCGCGACTCGATCGAAATCGGGCCATTTCTCCCCGCGGCAGGCTGCCTCGGGTGACAAGCCCCTCCCCTCGGCGTACACTGCCGTCGGGTCGAGGATCGTGAAAGCACCCAAGCTCCTCACGGAATTCGTTGCCTGGCGTTGGGCGCCGGCCATCGGGTTGTGCGTTGCGTCACTCTCGTACGTGCTCGTCGTCGTTGCCATCGTGCCGGACGAAATCGGCGTTCCCGTAACGAACGCGCGGTTCGCGAAGAAGCTCGCGCCCCCGAGCGAACGTCCCGAAGCTCCGGCGTACGCGCCAGCGACTCCGGAAGTGGAAGCGGCGCCGTCGCCGCCGCCCGCCGCCCCCGTGCGACCTGCGGGCGTCGTCGACTTCGGCCGGCGCGGATTCAGTCCGCCGCTCGAGCGTCCTGACTTGCCGCCGCCTCCCCCGCCCCCGCCTCCTCCGCCGGTCGCGATGATCCCGCCGCCCGAGCCGCCGGCAGTCGAGCCGCCCGTGGTCCCGCCTGCGGTCGATCCCGCGGTAGCCGGGCAGGTGCCACCGCCCGCGGCGAACGCCACCAACATGGGACCCGTCGCCGCCATGCGCTCGATGCCGGCGTTTCGCGCGTTGCGCGGACTCGCCCCGCAACCGCCGGCAGGCCAACCACCGGCTCAACCGCCCGGACAACCTCCTGCTGGAGAGCCGCCCGCTCAACAGCCGCCGGCGGAAGCACCGCCTGCACCGCCCGCGCCCCCCGCGCAGTAAGCGCGTTATCAGGCCACGTATTCGTAGTACTCGACGCCGAGATCCTGAAAGCTCGGGTCGTAGCTCTTGCCGACGCGGGTAATACGAAACTCGCGCTGGGGCGTGTAGCGGAGATCGGGAACCTCCCGGCCGTCGTGGAGCGCTTCGTACTGCTCGCGCGAGAGATCCACGGGATTCTCGAGCGCCGCGACGAACCCGACGCGCAGCGCGGCGGCGCGCCAACCGGGACGCACGGCGACCGGCAGCGCCTCGGCGGCGTCACCGCTGCCGTAGCCTACGGCGACGAGCGGCGCGCCGAGTAGCTCGATCCCGGTTCGCGCCGCTTCTTCGAGCCCCGCGGCCATCCACGCCGGAAGCGCCGCGCTGTACAGATTTCCGAGATCCTTCACTGCTTCGGAGCCGAGGCTCATCTTGGCGCGCAGGAGCTCGCGAAAGCCCGCCTGCTTTCGGAGGTGCGCGGCGACGGCGCTCGTCGCGACGTAAGGATCGACGGGAGCGCCGCCTTCGAGCATCGCCGCGTAGAGATCGGGAGCGGACGTCGTTTCGCGCAGAACGTCGTCGACGGAAACCCCCGCCTGAGCACAGAGCGCTTCGAGCTCGGCGCGCCGATGATCGCCGCGGGCGAGTCCCCGCACGTACAAGAACGACATCGCTTGAACGGGCATCAGGTGATAGGGCCGGTGGAAGAACAGCGCGCGTACGTTTTCGTAGTACGTCCCCGCCGACACGCCGAGACGGCCGAGCATCGCCTCGACCGCGTGCACGGTCTCGTCGAGGTACGAAAACGTCGAATACTTGCCGCTGAACACCGGAAAATCCGCGAGCCGTTGCGTGCGCTGCGCGTAGCCCTCGGTGAAGTGTCGCGCGAACGGCTTGCGAAAGTCGGGGCCGCGATAGTCCGACGCGCTGCCCGCGTGAACGAGGTCTACGTCGAAGAGACGCGCATTGCGTTCGACGAGCATCGCCACGGCACCGGCGCCTTGCGTCTGCTCGCCCGTCGAGCCTCTTTCGTATTCGGCCACGTCGGCGCTCACGACCACCGCGAGACGATCGGCGCCGTCGCACTGCGCGTAGCGAAGCGCGCTCTTCAGCGCGTAGACGCCGCCGAGACACGCGTGCTTGAACTCCGGCACCTCGAGCTGGCGCGAGAGGCGCGGAAGCCCCATGGCCTCGAGCGCGCGATCGACCATGCCGCGTACGATCACGGCGCCCGCCGCGTTATCGGTGCTCGACTCCGTTCCGAGGCCCAGAAAGCCGATCCGGGACGGGTCGACGTCGTTCTGTACGATCAGCCGGAGCACGGCGTTCGCCGCCATCGTGTAGACGTTCTCGTGACGGCCGAGGACGCGAAAGCTTCGTCCGACGACCGCGCTGATCTTTTGCCAGTCGTTGCCCGTCCACTCGCACCAGGCTTCGAGCGGCACGCGCAACCGCGGGACGTAGACGCTCATGGCGCTCACGCCGGAAGAAACTGCTCCACTTTCCATGGCGCGGCGTTCGTAGCATGACACGCAGGAGGCGAGGTATGCCTAGCCGCGCCGGCGCAGGCGATCGAGCGGGATTCTGAGCTCGATCGGCACGTTTCCCCCGTTCCCGTGCGTCTCGAGCACCACATCGCGCCGATTCCAATCGACGCGGACGACACCGAAGTTCAGCCGGGGGTAGTACGTCCCGACGCGGTGGCGGTTCGGCTCGTCCTTCATGTTCGCGTACGAGTGGGTGAGGCCGCTCGACGTGAGCTCGTGCAGGGGATAGCCGATACCCGTGTCGTTCACGCGCGAAAGTTCCGAGAAATGGCGATCGCCGCTCACGAGGACGACGCCGGGCGTGCGCGCCTTTTTCAAGGTGTCGAAGAGCCGGGCGCGGGCGCGTGGAAAGTTCGCCCACTTCTCGTTTCGGTGTTCCTCCGGCAGGACCTGGTAGCTCGAGGCGACCACGGTCACGGCCGCGGTGGACGACTTGAGCTCTTTCTCGAGCCACTTCCACTGCTCGGCTCCGAGCGTGTCCGCGTCGGGCCCCGGCTTCTCGCGGTGGTAGCGGGCGTCGAGCAAGATGACCTTCACGCGCTCCTTGCCGGCGCCGAGCTCGTAGCTCGCGTACGTCCCGCGTTGCCGGCGGCGAGGACTTTCCGAGGGCTCGCCCAGGAAATCGAGCAGCGCGGACTGGCTTTCCTCGCGCTTCGGATACTCTTTGCCGGCGTCGTTCTTGCCGAAATCGTGGTCGTCCCAAACCCCGATGACGCGCGTCTCGCCCGCGAGCGCCGCGTACTCGGGTCGCTCTCGCTGCCGGCGATAAAGCGCGCGCGTTCGTCCGATGTCTTCGGTGTCGGCGTACACGATGTCGCCGAGCCACACCCAGGCGTGCGGTTTTTGCGCGCGCACCCACGACCAGATGGGCTGCGGGAGATCGGGCCTGTTACAGGAACCGAACGCGATGACGAGCTCGTTCGAATTCGGCGAGCCGGCGCCGACATCGCGCGGCGCGTTCGAGCTCTGGAGCCCCACCGGCGGGACGGGCGGCGTGTCCGAGGCCGAGCTCCGCGAAAGGCACGTCGTCGCGACCAAGCTCGACGCTCCGGCCCTCAGGAGTTCGCGGCGATCGAGCTTCATCGCAGAAGGAAAGTCTAGCACCGGCGAGGCGCTCGTTCGGCGTTCAAGCGTCGGCTTCACTCGAAATTCGCTCCGGGCTCACGCCGAGCTTGCCGGCGACCTCGCGACACTCCGCCACCATGCGGCTGTTGCCGCAGAGGTAGACGCGAAAGCCGTCCGGCAAGTCACTCGCGATGTCGGCAAGGTGGACCTGCACGCGCCCCGTGCGGCCGGTGAAGCCCGGGCCGGGCTGTGACAGCACCGGCTCGTAGCGAAAACGCGGGTACTCGCGCGTGAGCGTCGTAAGCTCGTCGTGCCACAAGAGATCCTGCTCGCTCCGATTGCCCGCGACGAGCACGATGGGGGAAGTCTCGTCCGACCCGAGGGCGTCGTGGACGATCGCGCGCAGCGGCGCGAGGCCGGTGCCGGCGCCCGCGAGCAACGCGCCGGGCCCGGGCTGCCAGACGAGCGCCCCGTACGGTCCCTCGAGCAGGACGCGCGCGCCGATCTGCGCGAACGCGAGCGTCTCGGAGGTGTTGGCGAGCGCGAGCGTCAAGCGCCGTAAGCCGACTTGGTTCGGCGCGGCCGCGATCGAAAATGCCGACTCTCCGGCGTCCGGAAGATCGGGGCGAAGCTTGAGGTGCTGGCCGGCTACCCAGCGGAATGGTTCGTCGCCGTCGATGCCGATGGTGAGCTCGGTCACTCGTGGCGATAGCGCCGTACGTCCGATCACGCGCGCGCTGCGAACGCCGCCAGCCATTCGCACCATCAACACCCGGCGGTCGGGCGCTTGTCAACGGTGCTACCCTCCTTCGAAAGCGCGTGAATTTCTTCAGCCATGCTGCCGTCGCCCGTCGCTTCTCCGAAGAGCCGGAGTTCGTGCTCGGAGCGATGCTGCCCGACTTTGCCTCGATGCTCGGAGCGCGGCTCGGGACGATTCTTCACCCGGCGCTCGAACGCGGCGTCGGGTTTCATCATCTGACCGATCACGCGTTCCACGAGCTTTCCGCGTTCCAAACGGAAACGCGCGCAGCACTCTCCGACCTTCGCGCGCGTGGGCTCGCCAAAGGTCCGGCGCGCGCCGTCGCCCACGTCGGCGTCGAAATGCTGCTCGACGTGAGCTTGGGGCAAAGTGCGCCGGCGCAATCTGCTTATCTGTCAGCTCTGCGAGCGGGGCTTCAGCCGGGG
>DASUTR010001046.1:0-3327 GCA_036374535.1 Polyangiaceae bacterium | reverse complement strand
CCGCAACGGCGCGCATGCTTCTCGACACGAAGGCAGCGCAGTTGACGGAGAACTTCGCGGGTCAGTGGCTGACGCTGCGCCGGTTGAAGCTCTTCGCGCCGAGCACGAAGACGTTTCCGAACTTCGACATGGAACTCCGAGACGCCGCCGTCGAGGAGACCGAGCGTTTCTTCAGCGCGCTCGTCACGGACAACGCGGCCCTCGAAACGCTTCTCACCGCGGACTTCACGTTCGTCAACTCCGCCCTCGGTGAGCACTACGGCGTTCTCGCGAGCGGAGCCGACTTCCAGCGCGTCTCTCTCGCCGCGACTGCGCGCGCCGGAATTCTGGGCCAGATGAGCTTTCTCGCGGCCACGTCTCACCCGGCGGTCACGTCACCTTCGAAGCGAGGCGTCTGGGTGCTCGAACAGCTCTTGTGCGACGCCCCGAACCCTCCGCCCGGCGACGTCGAGATTCCTTCCTTCGAGGAGCCCGTCCCCGGTCAGACGCTGCGCCAGCGTCTCGAGAAACATCGAGAGAGCGACCAGTGCGCGGGTTGCCACGCGGAGATAGACCCGGTCGGTTTCGGTTTGGAGAACTTCGACGCCATCGGGGCGTATCGGACCGAGGACAACGGGTTGCCCGTCGACTCGACGGGGGATTTTCGAGAGGTACCGTTTTCGGGCGCTCGGGAACTTGCAGCCCTACTCGCGACCGACCCGCGGTTTGCGAGCTGCGTTGCGCGTCAGCTTCTGACCTACGCGGTCGGTCGCACGTTCATCGCGCAAGACGGCAAGGACTATGCGACGGCGCTCGCGGCGCATGCGCGGGCCAATGGGCAGAGTGGTTTTCGTGACCTGATCGTCAACGTGGTCCGGAGCGAAGCGTTTCGAACCCGTCGTGGAGAATGAATCGATGAACAGCCGTACGTCTCGCCGTAGATTCTTGGGGAGCGCAGCCGCCGTCGTCGGCTTGCCGTATCTGCCTTCGCTAATGGAGCGCGAGGCGAAGGCCGCCTCGAGCTGCGCGGCGCCTCAACGTTTCATCGCGTTCTTCGCGCCGAACGGCGTTCACATGCCGGACTTCACGCCGCCCGCGCAGGGCAAAGACTGGGCGATGCCGTACATCCTGAAGTCGCTCGAGCCGATCCGCGACAAGATCGCGGTCGTTACGGGCATCGACTACCACAAGACCGCGATGCCGTCCGAGCCGCCGGGCGGACACGGCTCGGGGACGGGCGCGTTTCTCACGATGATGCCCGTCGCGAACAACGACAAGAACCCGGATCGCATCAGCCTCGATCAGAAGCTCGCCAAGCAGATCTCGTGTAACCGCCCGCTGCGCTCGCTGCAGCTCGGTCTCACGTGCAAGGGTGACGGAAGCGACAAAGTTCCGAATATCGCGTTCATCGAGACCATCTCGTGGGACGCGAACACGCCGATGCCCTTCCGTGACGATCCGCGGCAGAACTTCGACAAACTCTTCCAGGGCGTCGATCCCGGCGCTTCGAACGCCGACGCCGTACGCAGGCGAGAACTCAGGACGAGCGTTCTCGATCACGTCGTCGGCGAAGCGGAGTCGCTGAAACTCGAGCTTTCGAGCGTCGATCGAATCAAGCTCGATCAATATCTCACGTCCGTGCGCTCGCTCGAGGAGAGCATTCAGAACATGGGCAACGGCGGCACGTGCATGAAGCCGGCAGCGCCGACGGTGACCTCGTCGTCGCCGTACCAGGATCGCGTGCGCGTGACTCTCGAGCTTGCGGCGCTCGCCTTCGAATGCGATGCGACTCGGGTCATCTCTTTCATGTTCGGTCGCGGCAACAGCATGCAGGACTTCTCCTTCCTCTTCAACGGGGAGTCCACGCCGCACCACCACACGTCGCACCACGTGAACAACGCGGCTCAGCTGGCGAAGTTGAAGGAAATCTGCCGCTGGGAGGTCGATCACGTGGCGACGTTCTTGAAGCGCTTGAACATGACGCAGGAAGCCAACGGGAAGACGATGCTCGACAACACGCTCGCGTACTTCGGTAGCGAAATCTCCGACGGCAACATGCACTTCAAGTACGACATGCCCGTTCTTCTCGCGGGGAGCGCGGGGGGCAAGCTGAAGGTCGACGGGACGCACTACCAGTACACGGAAATGCGGACGCCCCGCCCGCTGGTGGGGCCGAGGGGTGGTCCGCACGGCATCAAGCTCTTCGTCTCCATCATGAACGCGTTCGGCATTTCCGATCAGACGTTCGGCGACAAGTCTGCGTCGGGCCCTCTCGAGGAGCTCATGGTTTGATGCGCCGCCCAATCAGCGTGGAGTACGAACGCGTGTCGCGGCGATGGGAGAGGCTCGGGGTTGCGCTGCCCTCGGTGGCGCTGCTCTTCGTGGCTTCGGAAGCGGCGGCATACCGGTGCCCCCAGGCACCGTCGCCCGCCAAGACGGACACGTATCAGGGCTTTCTGGGCCGCGTGCAGAAGGTCGGAAACCAGGAGCTTCCGTATCGCCTGTTCGTTCCCAAAAATTACGATCCGGCCACCGCGTACCCGCTGGTGCTCTATCTGCATCACGCCGGACTCGCCGGGACGGATCAAAACAACGAGTCGGGTTGGGACAACTGCGTGCAGCTCACGTCGGAAATCGGGTCCGGCGACGACTACGGCGGAGTCTTCACACACCGGGCGGTCGACGAAAGCGGCAATCGCTTCGATACGCAAGCCAAGTATCCTCATTTCGTGGTGGCGCCGCACGCCAATAGTCCCGCGTACGGATTCGGCGGGGGTGTGCAGGGGTCAGCGACGGGCCCCGAGCACGCGACGCGTCCCGTGTTGTGGGCCATCCTCGATTCGGTCAAGGCCGAGTTCAACGTCGATGCCCGTCGCCTGTACGTGACGGGGATCTCGATGGGGTGCTACGGCACTTGGGACATCATCATGCGAAGCCCCGGCGTTTTTGCCGCGGCCTCTCCGCAATCGTGCCGGGGCGATCCGAATACGATGCTCCTCTCGAAACTGAAGGACATGCCGATTTGGTCCATGTGCGGCACGAACGACAGCTACTTCGCCGGCGCGCAGGCGATGGCCAACGGCATGACGCAGGTCGGTGCGACCGCCTTCACGTTCACCGCGATGCAGGGCGTCGGCCATTCGATCAACGACCGCGGCTACGACTATCCGGGTTTCATCGATTGGATGTTCGCGCAGCGTCTACCCGGGAGCGGGGGCGGAGCGGGTGGCGGAGCAGGCGGCAGCGGTGCATCGGGAATGCCCGGAAGCGGCGGCGGTGGAATGGCGGGCGCGCCGTCACTGGGTGGTGCTGGTGCCGGCGTCGCGGGCGGCAATGGCGGTCTCGCGG
>DASUTR010001045.1:0-2816 GCA_036374535.1 Polyangiaceae bacterium | reverse complement strand
CGAAATCGTTCGCGGCAGCGCACCCCAATACGCCACGCACCACGCCGTCGACATCCCACTCGGCGCGATCGTCGCTTCGGTCCGGCTCGCGAAGCGTTACGTCGAGGATCGATTTCTACCCGACAGCGCGCTCGACCTGCTCGACGAAGCCGCGGCCGCTCGACGCGTGGCGGCCGGAACGCCCGTGGCGGGCGCGCCCGAGCCGGTGCTCGGAGAGGAAGACGTCGCGAACACCCTTTCGGCGTGGACGGGTATTCCCGTCGCGAGGATGCTCGAGGGAGAGGCGACGCGCCTGCTCGCGCTCGAGGCGCGGCTCGGGGAGCGCGTCATCGGTCAGGACGACGCCGTGGGCGCGGTCGCACGCGCGGTGCGGCGCGGGCGCGTGGGGCTTCGCGACGTGCGGCGCCCCATCGGCTCCTTCCTCTTCCTCGGTCCGAGCGGCGTCGGCAAGACCGAGCTCGCCAAGACGCTCGCCGACGTCGTGTTCGCGGACGAACGCGCGCTCACGCGCCTCGACATGAGCGAATTCATGGAACGGCACATGGCGCAGCGCCTCCTCGGCGCGCCACCGGGCTACGCCGACAGCGAGCAGGGCGGCTTTCTCACGGAAGCCGTACGGCGCCGGCCGTATTCGGTGCTGCTCTTCGACGAGGTCGAAAAGGCGCACGCCGACGTCTTCAACCTGTTGCTCCAGCTGCTCGACGACGGCCGTCTCACGGACGGCCGCGGCAGAACGGCGGACTTTTCGAACACCATCGTCATCATGACGAGCAACATCGGTTCCGATCGCATCCTCGAGACCGACGAGAAGCTCTTCGAAAGCGAGGAGGGGCGCGACGCGCTGCGCGACGTGCTGCTCGACAAGCTCCGCACCTTCTTCCGGCCGGAGCTCCTGAACCGCATCGACGAAACCGTCGTGTTTCGCCCGCTGACCCGGCCGAATCTCCGAAAAATCGTCGACCTCGAGCTCGCACGGCTCGAGCGGTTGCTCGCCGAGAAAGGCGTCTCGCTCGACGCCGACGACGCCGCGCGTTCGCTGCTGGTCGAGCTCGGCTACGATCCAGGCCTCGGAGCGCGCCCGCTGAAGCGCGCCATCTTGAAACACGTGCAGGATCCGCTCGCGGAAGCGCTCGTCGCGGGGCGACACGGCGCCGGCAGCGCGGTCAAGGTGCGCGCCGGCGCGGCGGGCATTCACGTCGAGTAGCCGGGGTCGGCGTCGCCATGAAGGTTTGGCTGACTGGGGAGAACGGCCTGCTCGGTTCGGCCCTTCGCGACCGCCTTCGCTCGCTCCGAATCTCGCACACCGCCACCGGCCGCGAGCTCGACGTGGCGGACGCGGCGCGCGTGCTCGAGTTCGCGCGCAACGAGCGCCCGACCCACATCGTGAACGCCGCCGCGTACACCAAGGTCGACGATGCGGAGTCGCACGAGAGCGAAGCGCTCCGCACGAACGCGTTCGGGCCCGAGCATCTCGCTCGTGCGGCCGCAGAACTCGGCGCGCAGTTCGCTCATTTTTCGACCGACTACGTCTTCTCCGGCGCCGCCTGCGAACCCTACGTCGAAAGCGCCGCCACGGGGCCGACGGGAGCCTACGGCCGCACGAAGCTCGCCGGCGAGGAACGCGTGCTCGCGGTGCCCGGCGCGCAGCAGCTCGCCTACGTCATTCGCACGTCGTGGCTCTTCGGCGACCACGGGCCGAGCTTCCCGAAAACGATCGCCCGCGCGTGCCTGGAAAAAGACGAGCTCCGTGTGGTTGCCGACCAGCGCGGGCGTCCGACGTACGCGGGCGATCTCGCCGACGCCACCCTCGAGCTCCTCGGCGTCGGCAGCGCGGGGACGCCGGCAGCGGCGGGCGTCTATCACTTCGCGAATGCCGGCGAAACGACGTGGCACGGTCTCGCGGAAGCGGTTCGCGAGACGCTGCTCCGGCTCGGCAAGCCGGTGAAGGCGAAGCGCATCGTTGCCGTCACGACGGCCGAGTACCCGCGCCCGGCCGCGCGCCCCTCGTACTCCGTCCTCGATACGCAAAAGCTCGAAGCGGCGCTCGGGCGGGCGCCACGCCACCATCGCGAGCCCCTCGCGGAATTCCTGGCGCGGCTCGCGCTCTGACGGCTTTCAGCCTCCGCGCACGCGCTTCGCGTAGTCGGCGAAGCTCTCCGCGAGCTCGTCGCGCGGCGAGAGCAGGGGGTCGTCGAGCGGCCACTCGACGCCGATGTCCGGGTCGTTCCAGCGAATGGCGCGCTCCGCCTCGGGGTCGTAGACGTGCGAGACCTTGTACACGACGTCCGCAACGTCGCTCACCACGCAGAAGCCGTGCGCGAAACCGATCGGCACGAACAGCTGCGTGTGCTCGTCGGCGTTGACGTACAGGCCGTGCCACTTTCCGAACGCCGGAGAATCCGGGCGGATGTCGACGGCGACGTCGAAGATGCTACCGCTCGTCACGCGAACGAGCTTCGCCTGACCCGGCGAGGACTGGTAGTGGAGCCCGCGCAGCGTGCCGCGGGTCGAGCGCGAGTGGTTGTCCTGCACGAACGTGCACTCGATGCCCGCCTCACGGTAACGTGGCTCGTGATACGTCTCGACGACGAATCCGCGACGGTCGCGAATGACGCGCGGCTTCAGGAGCTTGAGGCCGGGGAGGGGTAGGTCGATGACTTGCACGCAATCTCCGACGGAAGAAACCGGGCGCCGCGCGCCTCAGGGCAGACGACGGCGCCACCTGGTGTTCGGCTGGCCATGAAAGCCGAGCTCGTGAAGCCGGTATTCGAGCACCGATTTCATGACGTCCTTCGCGTACTTCATGCCGTTCACGT
>DASUTR010001044.1:0-13333 GCA_036374535.1 Polyangiaceae bacterium | reverse complement strand
ACGACGCTCGCTGAAGCGAGGCAGCGAGGAACGGCGCTCAGCACGCTCTACCCGGCGACGCTCACGCTCTATCGCCTCGCGGGCTACGAGCTCGCGGGCTCGCGGTTCCGCTTTACCGCACGTCTGAAGGATCTTCCGCTCGGTCCTCGCGATCAGGACGTCCATCCCATCGGCGACGCGGATCACGGCGCCGTCGAGGCAACCTATCGAAGCTGGGCGGCCAAGCAGAGCGGTGCGCTCGATCGGGGCGACTACGTCTGGCGTCGCGTCAGGGCTCCGCGCGAGGGCGTGGCGCGCGGGTTCCTCGTGCGCGGCGAGGCGGGCATCGAAGGCTACGTCTACGCCGTCCAGCGCTCGAACCCCGGGGACATGCACGATCTCCTGCTCACGGATTTCGTCACGTTGACGGCGCGCGCGGCCCGGAACTTGTTCGGCTTCCTTGCCGACCATCGCTCCACCGCACGTAAGGTCGTGTGGCACGGCGGCTTTCCGGATCCCCGCCTCCTCGAGCAGACGGAGACGGCGGCGGCCGTGGAGCTTCACGATCATTTCATGGTGCGCGTCGTGCACGCCGAGGCAGCCCTCCGCGCCCGCGGCTATCCGAAGCGCGATGCCGAGGTCGAGCTCGAGCTCGCCGACTCCGAGCTCGCCGAGAACGCGGGCCGCTATCGGCTCGTCGTTCGCGACGGGTGCGCCGAAGTCGTACGGGGCGGTAACGGCAACGTCCGCCTCGACGCACGTGCCCTGGCCGCGCTCTACACGGGATTTTTGCGGGCCTCGGAGCTCGCGCGCGCGGGCCGCGTCACCGGCGATCCGGCGTCGCTCGAGACGCTCGACGCGCTGTTCGCGGGCCCCCCGCCCTCGCTCGCGGACTTTTTCTGAGCCGAAGCACGGCGGACGGAGCGCCTAGGCTCGAGCCGCTCCGTACTGCGCGAGCTCGTGCGCGATGCGCTCGACGAGCGCCGTCGTGCGTTCCTCTTTCTTCGTTTCTCCGAGCGCGAGCTTGAGCGCGCGCGGATCGGCTACGACGACGCAGAGCCGCCGAGCGCGCGTGATCGCCGTGTAGAGCAAGTTCCGCGAAAGCATGACGAAGTGCGTCGTGAGCAACGGAACGACGACGGCGGGGTACTCGCTCCCCTGGCTTTTGTGGATGCTCGTCGCGTAAGCGAGGGTGAGCGCGTCGAGATCCGCCGGCTCGTAAACGGCCTCGTGCTCCGCGAAGCGCACGAGAACGCTGCCGGTCTCGTCGTCGACCGAGGCGATGATTCCGAGGTCGCCGTTGTAGACCTCGCGGTCGTGATCGTTGCGCGTCTGCATCACCTTGTCGCCGAGACGGAGCCTTCCGGCGGCTTGCGCGAGCGGGCGGCCCGAAGCGTTCAGCGCCTCTTGCAAGCGCTGGTTCAAGAGAATCGTCCCGACGGGACCCCGGTGCATCGGCGTCAGCACCTGGATGTCCCGCTCGGGCAGGAGACCGAAGCGCTTCGGAATGCGCTCGAGAACGAGCTCGAGCAGCGTGTTTGCCGCGTCTTCCGGCTCTCGCCGCGCGACGACGAAGAAGTCGCCGCGCTCGTCGTCCCGGGCGGCGCTTTCGGGAAGCTCGCCCGCGAGCACGCGGTGCGCGTTGAGCACGATGCGACTCTGCTCCGCCTGCCGAAAAATCTCGTTCAGGCGCACCGTGCGCGCAGCCCCGCTCAGCAGCAGATCCCGCAGAAACGCTCCCGGCCCCACCGACGGCAGCTGGTCGGCGTCCCCGACGATCACGAGTCGCGCGCGCGTGCCGAGCGCGGCGACCAACGCCGCCGCGAGGGGTACGTCGACCATCGACGCCTCGTCGACGATGACGACGTCAGCGTCGACCGGCTTCTCCCGATCGCGCTGGAAGCGCCGCGTCCTTGGCTCGAATTCGAGCAATCGGTGAATGGTGGTCGCTTCGTGTGCGGTCGACTCGACGAGACGCTTGGCGGCGCGACCCGTCGGCGCGGCGAGGCGCACACGCAGCCGAGCGCGCGCGAAGACGTCGAGCACGGCGCGCACGATCGTCGTTTTTCCGACGCCCGGTCCGCCGGTGATGGCGCAGAGCCGGCTCGCCGCGGCGGCTTCCACCGCTCGGCGCTGGAGCGGCGCGAGCGCGAGGCCCGAGCGCCGCTCGAAGTCGCGAATCGCGATCTCGACGCCGGGGATCTCGGGCGCCGGCTCGGCACCTAGCCGCGCGAGCCCGCGCGCGAGCTCGGCCTCCGCGCGGTGCATCCAGGCGAGGAACAAGCGCTCGCCCTCGACCACGACTCGCTCGCTCGCCCAGAGCGCTTCGATCGCCGATTTCACGTGCTCCGGCCCCACCTCCAGCATGGCCGCGGCGCGTTCGGTGAACTCTCTCCGCGGCGCGTACGCGTGGCCCCCGCTCGTCAGCGCTTCGAGCTCGTGGAGGACGCCCGCTTGCACGCGTTCGGGATGATCGCCGGCGATGCCGAGTGAACGAGCCAGGCGGTCGGCCGTCTTGAAGCCGATGCCCCGAACATCGAGCGCGAGTCGGTAGGGCGACCTTTCCACGATCGCGGCGGCGCGCTCACCGTAGTGTTTGACGATGCGGACGGCGAGCTGCGCGGAAGCACCGTGCGATTGGAGCAACGTCATCACCCCGTTCGTCGCGCGTCGCTCGGACCAGGCGCGGCGCACCTGGTCGATGCGGCGCTCGCCCATTCCCGGAACCTCGCGCAGCCGCTCGGGGTGATGGTCGAGGACGTCGAGGCTCTCGAGGCCGAAGGCGTCGACGATGCGGCGCGCGAACGCCGGCCCGACGCCGGGAATCGTGCCCGAGCCGAGATAGCGCGTGAGCCCCTCGAGCGTGCTCGGAAGGAGCGGGACGAGGCCGTCGGCGCGGAACTGCTCGCCGTGCCGGGCGTCCATGACGAAATCGCCGGTGATGCGCACACGCGTACCCGGGCCGATCGCCGGAAACGTGCCCACGACGGGGACGGAGCCCCGGCGCGCACCCTCGCCCTCGAGCGAGCCCACGCGCAGAACGCGAAAGCCCGTCTCGTCGTTCTCGTAGGTTATGCGCTCGACTTCTCCGCTCAGGACCAGAGGCACCCGACCGGCGTAGCACAGCACGTTGCCGCCTCGTGCCATCGTTTGCTAACCCTCGAGTTTCGACATGACCGAACGCCGCCTCCACGAACGCTGCGCTTGCTCGAGCGCGGGCTCGGCGTTCGTCCTTCCGGGAACGGAACGAAAGTACGAACGCTCGCGCCCGTTCACCGTCCGACACCTGTTTCTCGATCTCGAGCTCGACGTACGCGCGCACTCGGTTTCGGGTACCGCCACGCTCGACATCGAACGCGTCGCGGAGGGGGCCACCGAAATCGCGCTCGACGCCGTCGGCTTCGAGCTCCGCAAGGTGGAGCTCGAGCGGGCGGGGAAATTCGCACCGGCCGACTACGAGTACGACGGCGAGCGGCTGGTCGTAGCGGGGCTCGACTCGCTCGGTCAGGGCCGCCTGCGCATCGGTTACTCGGCCACGCCCCGACGCGGGCTCTACTTTCTCGAGCCGGACGGCAAGGTCAAGACACGGCCGCGTCAGGTCTGGTCGCAGTGCGAGGACGAGGACGCGCGCCACTGGTTTCCCTGCCTCGACAAACCGCACGTCAAGATGACGACCGAGCTCAGGGTCCGCGCGCCCGCCGGGTGGGTCGTGCTTTCGAACGGCGATTGCGTCGCCGCGCCCCCATCGCGGAGTCGCGGCGGCGCGTACCACTTTCGCATGGAACATCCGCATCCGGCGTACCTCGTGTCGCTCGTCGCCGGAGAGTTCGCCGTCGTAGGCGATCGCCCGGCGAAGCTCGAGCGCGGGCGCGAGATCCCCGTGACGTACTACGTGCCTCGCACGCGCCGGCACGACGCCAAGCGAAGCTTCGGCGAGACGCCGGACATGATCGAGCTTTTTTCGAAGCGTACGGGCGTCGATTTTCCGTTCACTCGCTACTCCCAAGTCGTGGTGAGCGACTTTTTCTTCGGCGGCATGGAAAACACGACGGCGACGACGCTGTACGAGCACGCGCTGCTCGACGAGCGAGCGACTCTCGACGCCACGACGAACGATCTGGTCGCGCACGAACTGGCCCACCAGTGGTTCGGCGACTACGTGACGTGCCGCGACTGGTCGCACGCCTGGCTCAACGAGGGATTCGCGACGTACTTCGAGCACGTCGAGCGCGAAGCTCGCCTCGGTCGCGACGAATACGACTGGGGCATCGCCGTCGATCGGGACACCTACCTCGACGAGGCGCGCGATCGCTACGTTCGCCCGATCGTATCGCGCGACTACCGCGAGCCGATGGATCTCTTCGACCGGCACCTCTACGAGAAGGGCGGGCTCGTCCTGCACATGCTGCGGAGAAAGCTCGGGGACGAGCAATTCTGGCGCGGCGTGCGGCTCTATCTCGAGCGGCACGCCCACGGAATCGCCGAAACGAACGACCTGATGCGCGCCTTCGAGGCCGTCTCGGGCGAGGCTCTCGAGCGCTTCTTCGATCAGTGGGTGTACCGGCCGGGCCACCCGGACCTGAAGGTGACGATCGCTTGGGAAGACAAGTTGCTCGCCGTGCGCGTGAAGCAGAAGCAGAAGGGAAACGACGTCGCGACCTTCGCCTTCCCGCTCGAAGTGCTCGTGCAGACGCGCGCTGGAAAGCTCGAACGATTCGAGAAAACCGTCACCGAGTCTGCGGACACGTTGCTCGTTCGGCTCGACGAGCGCCCGGCTTTCGTGGTGTTCGATCCCGAGCTCCGGGTCGTCGCGAACGTCGCGCTCGAGGCTCCGACCGACATGCTGCGGCGCCAGCTCGCGCACGCGCCGAGCGCCTACGGCCGCTGGATCGCGGCGGAGGCGCTCGGACGGCGCGACGATCTCACGACCGTGAACGCGCTCGCCGCGTCGCTCTCCGACGAGCGGCAGCCGTGGATGGTACGCAGCACCGCCGCGCGCTCGCTCGGCAAGATCCGCGGCGAAGCGGCGTTCGAGGCCCTCGTGAAGGGGACCCGCGCCGAGCACCCGAAGGTGCGGCGCGCCGTGGCGAGCGCTCTCGGAGCCTTCCGTATCGCCGCGTCCGCCAAGCTGCTCACCGCCCTCGCGCGCAGGGATCCGAGCTACCTGGTGGGCGCGGAGGCGTCGCGCGCGCTCGGCCGCACGCGGCAGCGGGGAGTGGCCGCAACGCTCGTCGCGCTCGGCAAGCGTGCGAGCTGGGGTGACTGCTTCCTCAGCGCCGCCCTCGACGGCCTCGGACATTCCCGCGACGAAAGCGCCATTCCCCACGTCCTTTCGCACACGGCGTACGGCCATCCGACGCGCGCCCGCCGCTCGGCCATCCACGCGCTTTCGGCGCTCACGGATTCGCGCCGCGCGCGCGAGCACCTCGAAGCGCTGCTCTCGGACCGCGACCACCACGTCAGGGTCGCTGCGGTCGACGCGCTTTCGACTCTCGGCGACGCGCGCGCGCGTCCCGCCCTCCGGCGCGCCCTCGAGCGCGAGCGCGATCCGCGCATCAAGCGGCACCTGCAAGAGGCGCTGCGCGACACGAACGAAACGCGCGCCGCCGAGCGCAAGCGGCTCGACGACGAGCTCGAAGCGCTACGCGGCGAGCTGTCCGACCTCAAGGGGCGGCTCGCGAAGGTCGAGGCGTCGCGATCCCGCGAACCCGCCAGCGCCCGCAAAGGGTCGCGGGCGAGCGCTGCCGACCCGAAGCCGTCGGGCCGCGCGCGCCGGGCGAGGAAGCGGCGATGACCGTCCGGCTCGAACGGCGGGGAACGGCCGCGATCGTGACGCTCGATCGCCCCGATCAGCGCAACGCTTTGTCGCGAGAGACGGTGCTCGAGCTCGGCCGCGTCGGACAGGAGCTCGCCAAGGACGAAGGACTGCGCTTGGTCGTGCTGACCGGCGCGGGCGACAAGGCGTTCTGTGCCGGCGCCGACTTGAAAGAGCGCGCCGGAATGACCGACGACGCGGTTCGCGAAATGCTCGCGCTGTACGCGAGCGAGCTCGCCTGGCTCGGACGCTCGGCGTTCCCCGTCGTCGCCGCCCTGAACGGCGCCGCGCTCGGGGGCGGGCTCGAGCTCGCCCTCGGCTGCGACTTGCGCGTCGCCGCACCGCACGCGCTCCTCGGCCTGCCCGAAACGTCGCTCGGCATCATTCCGGGGGCCGGGGGCACCCAGCGCCTTCCGCGCCTCGTCGGCTATGCGAAAGCGCTCGAGCTCGTGCTGACCGGAGCGCGTGTCGGTGCCGAGGAAGCGCTGGCGCTCGGCCTCGTCAATCGCGTGACGGCGCCCGCCGTTTCGGTGGTCGACGACGCGCTTTCGTGGCTTTCGCCCGTCGTCGAGGGCGCGCCCATCGCTCAGCGAGCCGCGCTCCTCGCCGTCCGCGCCGCGCGCGAAGTGCCCCTCGACGAGGGTCTCGAGCTCGAGCGGCGCGCCTACGAGGATTGTCTCGCGAGCGAGGATCGGCGCGAAGCGCTGCGGGCCTTTGCCGAAAAGCGCAAACCCGTCTTCAGCGGTCGCTGACGGGCTCGCCTCCCGAAAATTCTTCCTTCATGCGCGAGAGCAGCGAGCTCGCCGCCTCCGCGAAATCGTCGAAGACCAAGAGGTTCGCGTTGCCCGTTCGAGCCATACGCGTGACCTGCATCTTGCCGCTCGCGGTCTGCACGAGCACGGCGAGCAGGGGCGAGCGCTTCAGCAGATCGGCGCGGCGCTCCTGCACGGCCTGCTCGAACTCCGGGTCGTTGCGCCGCGACGGCGCGGAACGAACGTCGTAGAGCCACGCCATCGGCGTCTTCGCCGTCGTGCCGAGACCGCCCGATTTGATGCGCCGGTCGAGCAACCAGTCGTCGACGATCCGCAGAAACTCCCCGTACGCCTGGTGCACGGCAGCGATGCTCGGATAGACCTCGGCCGTGCGCCGGAGCCACACGACGCCGTCCGTGCGCAAGACGACGTCGAAGTACTTCTGCAGCACCACCTCGTCGCTGGACGCGACCTCGGGTATCCCGGCGCTCGACATGGCTCCGAGTGTCGCGCGATCTCCGGTGCGCGTCGACCGGATTCGAGTAGATTCGAGGCATGTCGGGACGGGCCGCCAAGGCAGCCGGCTCCGCGCGCGCGGTGGACGACGACGCCGGGCGGCACGGCGTTCGCATCGATCAGTTCTTGCACGCCGCGCGGGCGTTCAAGTCGCGCAGCGACGCGCGAGCCGCATGCGTGGGAGGCGGCGTGCTCGTCAACGGACAGGGCGTCAAGGCGAGCCACGTCGTTCGCGTGGGCGACGAGATCCGCGCGTCGGCGCCGCGAGGAACCATCGTTTGGCGGGTGCTCGTGCTCGCCGAGAAGCGCGTGGCTCCGGCGCTCGCACGCACGCTGTACGAGGATCACTCACCTCCCCCTCCGCCGCGCGAAGAGCGTTTTCCCGCACGCGCACGCGGCGCAGGGCGGCCCACGAAGCGCGACCGCCGCGATCTCAAGCGATTTCGGGGCGATTTCTGACCGCTGCTACTCGACGGTGACGACCTTCGCGAGATTTCGGGGCTGATCGACGTCCGTGCCCTTCAGATCCGCTATGTAATAGGAGAGGAGCTGCAAGGGGATCACGGTGAGCAGGGGCTGGATGATCTCCGGCGCCTGGGGCACGTAGAAAACCTGCTCGCCGAGCGACGGCGCGACGTCGTCGCCGTCCGTCGCCACGAGAATGACGCGGCCGTCACGCGCGCGGACCTCTTGCACGTTCGCGAGCGTCTTCTCGTAATGTCGGTCGTGCGGCATCAGCATGACCACGGGCATTTCGGCGTCGATGAGCGCGATGGGCCCGTGCTTCATTTCGCCGGCCGCGTACGCTTCCGCGTGGGCGTAGCTGATCTCCTTGAGCTTGAGCGCGCCCTCGAGGGCGATCGGGTAGGAAAGCCCTCGGCCGAGGAATATCATGTGCTCGACGTGCGCCCAGCGACGCGCCATCTCGTAGGCAACGTCGCTTCGTTCGAGCGTGTGGCGCATGGCGGACGGAGCGGCCATGAGCGCGTCGAGCACGACGCTCGCACGGGCCTTGTCGAGCACGCCGCGCCGGCGCCCGAGGTACACGGCGAGGAGCATCAAGGCGGCGAGCTGTGCCGTGAAGCATTTGGTCGAAGCGACACCGATTTCCGGACCCGCGTGCGTGTAGAGAGCCGAATGCGCGGCGCGCGGGATCATGCTGTCGAGCACGTTCGCGATGGCGAGCACGCGCGCGCCGGCGTCGCGCGCCGCACGCGCGGCTCCCAGCGTGTCCGCCGTCTCGCCGGACTGGCTCACGGCGACGACCAAATCGCGCTCGGTGAAGACCGGCGAGCGGTTTCGCACCTCGCTCGCGAGCTCACAAACGGCGGGGAGACGCGCGAGCTCCTCCACCCAATAGCGGCCTGCGATGGTCGCGTGGTGGCTCGTGCCGCACGCGACGAAATAGATCCGATCGATCTTTTCGACGAGCGCGGCGTCGAGGCCGAGCTCCGCGTCCTCGACGTCGCCGTCCGCCTGACGAACGCGGCCGCGGAGGGTGTCTTCGAGCGCGCGGGGCTGCTCGAAGATCTCCTTGAGCATGAAGTGCTTGTAGCCCCCGCGCTCCGCCTGCATCGGGCTCCAGTCGATGCGTCGGGGCGCGCGCTCGACGCGGGCCCCGGCCAGCGTCTCGACGCGCGCGCCGCTGGCCGTGAGCTCCGCGAGCTCGCCGTCCTCGAGGAAGAGCATGCTTCGCGTGTGCCCGAGCAACGCCGGGATGTCGCTGCCGCACAGCGTCTCTCCGTCCCCGAGCCCGATGACGAGCGGCGACGCGTTCTTCGCGACGACGATGCACTCCGGATCGCGCTCGCACACGACGGCGAAGGCGTACGCGCCGCGCAGCGCGGACAAAGCGGAGCGAACCGCATCGAGCAGCGTCGCGGCTCCGACGCGAGCGCGCGCGATCAGGTGCGCGACGATCTCGGTGTCCGTCTCGCTCGCGAACGTCACGCCCTCTGCCTCGAGCTTCCGGCGAAGCTCGAGATGGTTTTCGATGATGCCGTTGTGAACGACCGCCACCCCGCCCGCGAGGTGGGGATGCGCGTTCGGCTCGCTCGGACGCCCGTGGGTCGCCCAGCGCGTGTGACCGATCCCCGGCGTCCCGGCGAGCGGCTTCTGCTCGAGCGCGCGCGACAGGTTGTCGAGCTTGCCGACGCTACGGACGAGCTCGATGCCGCGCGGTCCGTGCACGGCGAGCCCGGCGGAGTCGTAGCCCCGGTACTCGAGCTTCTTCAGCCCGTCGAGCAGGATGGGCGCTGCGGGGCGAGGACCGACGTAGCCGACGATGCCGCACATGGAATCTCCATGCTTGTGACGCGATTCACGGCTTTATACAAGTTTCCGGGTCGCCCGATTCAGGGCGGCGGAACGACCTCGCCCTTGCCGAGGACGACGACGCCGCCTTCGGAGATCGTGAAACCGCGCGCGCGGTCCTCGGCGAGATCCACGCCGAGCCGGGCTCCGGCCGGAATCTTCACGTACTTGTCGATGATCGCTCGCCGCACGATCGCGTCGCGCCCGATGTCGACGCCGTCGAGGAGTACGGAGTCCTCGACGAGCGCCCGCGAATGCACGGCCACGCCGGGAGAGAGCACCGAACGCCGCACCGTGCCCCCCGAGACGATGACGCCCGCGCTGATGATGGAATCGAGCGCGACGCCGCGCCGGTTGTCGTCGTCGAACACGAACTTTGCGGGTGGAAGCGCGCCGTTGCCCGTGTGGATGGGCCACTCGCGATTGTAGAGATTGAAGACCGGGTGGACGCTGATGAGATCCATGTTGGCTTCCCAGTACGCGTCGAGCGTGCCCACGTCGCGCCAGTAGCCCTTGTCGCGCTCGGTTTCGCCGGGAAGCTTGTTGCGCGCGAAATCGTAGACGGCGGCCTGGCCCGCCTCCACCAGCATGGTGATGATGTTGCCGCCCATGTCGTGGGCGCTCTCTTTGTTCTCCGCATCCGAGCGCACCGCATCGACGAGCGTGCGCGTGCTGAACACGTAATTTCCCATCGAAGCGAAGACGCGCTCGGGATCGTCGGGCAACCCGGCGACTTGCTTCGGCTTCTCCTGAAAGCTCGCGATACGTCCGTTTCGGCCCGGCACGAGCACGCCGAAGCGACCGGCTTCTGCGCGCGGTACACGCATCGCCGCGACCGTCACGCCGGCGCCGGACTCGATGTGCGCCTGCACCATCTGCTCCGGGTCCATCCGGTAGATGTGATCGGCCCCGAACACGCAGATGTACTCGGGGTTCTCGTCGCCGATGAGATTCAGGTTCTGGTAGATCGCGTCGGCGGAGCCCTCGAACCAGCGGCGCCCGAGGCGCATCTGCGCCGGCACCGTCATCACGTAGTTGTTGAAGAAGTGCGACATTCGCCAGGTTTGGGCGATGTGTCGATCGAGGCTGTGGCTCTTGTACTGAGTGAGGACGGCTATTCGCAGGTAGCGCCCGTTCACCAAGTTCGAGAGCGCGAAATCGATGATCCGGTAGTTTGCGCCGAACGGCACCGCAGGCTTGCAGCGATCACGAGTCAGCGGGTTCAGTCGCCGCCCCTCACCGCCAGCCAGAACCATGCCGAGCACATGGGGGCGTTTCGCCATCGAGGGCGGATGCTGCCCGACACGCCGGTCCGGCGCAACGGATAGTCCAGCCGGAGGTTTCCGCCTTAACTGAACTGTGATCCTTCGAACCCCCGGATCGGTCACGCTTCTCCCATGCAGATCGGCCGATTCTCGCTGTCCTGCCTGGCGGTGGCGTTCCTTGGCTGCAGCGGCAAGGAAACGCCCGACGCAAGCGGTGGCGGCGGCTCCGCCGGCTCCGCAGGGCAAGCGACGGGTGCCGCGCCCACGGGCGGCCTAGGAGGCTCTGGAGCGGGCGTAGGCGGCCGTGGAGGCTCGGACCCTTCCGGCGGGACGACGACGGGTGGCGGCGCGGGTGACGCGGCCTCCGGAGGCTCCAGCGGCTCCGGCGGAGCCCTCGGTGGCGCGGGAGGAGTTGAGACCGGAGGCGGCGCTGGCACCGGCGCATCGGGAGCCGCCGGTTCGGGGACGGGAGGGTCGGCCGCCGGCTCCGGCGGAAGGGCGGGGGCGGGCGGCTCTGCCGGCAAATCGGGCGGCGTGCCGACGTTCATGACCCGCGCCCTCGCGATGGATCACGTCGCCGAAGGCGCGGACGCGGGCGACATCGACGGCGACGGCGTGCTCGATCTCGTGGCAGGTCCGCGCTGGTACAAGGGGCCGAGCTTCGCGCTCGGCGGGACCGTCATCGCGAATCCGCCGACGTTCACGCGCGACCAGTACTCCACGTTCTTTCTCACGTTCGTCGACGACGTGAACGCCGACGGTCGTCCCGACGTGATCGCGATCGGCGATGCCGGCGGGGGAAACGGAACCGGCACGCCGAACGCCCACTGGTACCAAAATCCCGGGCCTACCGGCCTCGCGCAGCCGTGGACCAAGACGGCCGTCTACTCGGGGCTCGTCGCCAACGAGTCACCCGCGTACACGAATCTCGTCGGCGACGCGAAGAAGGAGCTCGTGTTCATGACGAGTCAACGCGCCGGCTACGCCGCTCCCGGCGCGAGCGCGACGGCGGCGTGGACGTTCACCGCCGTCACGGGCACCGGATTTCCCACGCCCTACGTGCACGGCCTCGGCGTCGGCGACATCGACGGCGACGGCCTCATGGACCTCGTGGAACGAACGGGTTTTTGGCGGCAGACGGCCGGCGCAACCTGGGAGCAGCACGAGTACGACTTCGGCTCCGGCCTCACGGGCACGCGGCCCTCGAACTGGGGCGGCGCGCAGATGCTCGTCTTCGACGTGGACGGCGACGGCGACAACGATGTCGTGACCGGTCTCTTCGCTCACCGCTACGGCATCTCGTGGTTCGAACGGCAGGGTTCGGGCGCATCCATCACCTTCGCGCCGCACGTGATTTTGCCTTCGGCTGCGGGCAGCGGAAACTTCAGCCAGGCGCACGCGTTCGTCGCGGCCGACGTGAACGGCGACGGGCTCACGGACGTGATTGCCGGCAAGCGCTACTACGCTCACCCCTCGTCGAGCCCCGATCCCGGCACCACCGACCCGCCGGTGCTCTATTGGTTCGAGCTCCAGCGCAGCGGCGCCACGGCAACGTTCGTCCCGCACCTCGTGCACGACGACAGCGGCGCCGGGTGCAACTTCGTGGCGCGCGACGTCACGGGCGACGGCAAGGTCGATATTTTCACGACCAACAAGCGGGGAACGTTCCTCCACGTCCAACAGTGACGCGGACGATCGAGCGCGCCGTCCCGACGATCACGACGGCGGATCGGTGCCCGTCGAGCGATCGCGAAGGTCGACCTCGGGCCACGAGCCCGAGCCGCGCCGCCGGCCGGACGGGCTGCGCGTCGCGAGCAGGCGGAACAAGCGCTCGGGCTCGGCCGGCTTCGTGAGGTGCGCGTCGAACCCTGCGTCCTCGGCGGCGCGCACGTCCGACTGCGAGCCGTACCCGGTGAGCGCGATCATGAACACGCCGTCTCCGCCGCTGCTCTGGCGCACCGAACGCGCGACGTCGTAGCCGCTCACGACGGGGAGCCCGATGTCGACGACGGCGACGTCGGGCCGCTCGCGCCGAATGACCTCGATCGCTTCGAGACCGTCGACCGCCTCGACGACGGAGTGCCCCTTGAGCTCGAGCAGCGCGCGCATCATCTCGCGCGAATCCTCCTGATCCTCGACGAGAACGATGCGGCACGACTCGGAGGTCCCCACGGGCGGTTGGGTCGCCCGCTCTGGTTCTGCGACGGAGCACGGGATACGCACCACGAACTCGCTGCCGAGATCGCGACCCGCGCTCTTCACTTCCACGGTGCCGTCGTGGAGCTCGACGATGCGACGTACGAGCGCTAGGCCGATGCCGAGCCCGCCGCGCGGCTGCCGCGACGCTTCGTCGGATTGCACGAACAGGTCGAAGATGCGCGGGAGCAGCCCGGGCTCGATACCGCTGCCCCAGTCCCGCACGGAGAGCACGGCAACGTCACCCTCGCGCTGAAGGCGCAGCTCGACGCGGGCGCCGGCGGGTGAATAGCGCGCGGCGTTGGTGAGCAGATTCGCGACGACCTGCTGCAGGCGCGCGCCGTCACCGTCCACGGGGACCGGCGCGCCCGCGATCGACGTCGACAGCGTGATGCCGTGGTCGCGGAGGATCGGCTCCACCGCCTCGATAGCGGCGGTCACCGAGTCACCGAAGCGCACTTGCTCCTTACGCAGCTCGAACTTACCGCTCGTGATGC
>DASUTR010001043.1:0-9513 GCA_036374535.1 Polyangiaceae bacterium | reverse complement strand
TGAGCTCCGGCACCCGGCCGCGGATTCGCCGACGAAGCCGCGCCCTCCCGAGCCGCCCGTCGCGCCGCCCCTTGCTCTCGAGCCGCAAGCCGCGCGCGACATGGCGCCACCGCAACCGAGCAACGCCGTGACGGCGTCCCGGCGCCCGTCGGTCGGAAACGCCTACGCGGTCGAGCTTTCGATTCTCCAACGGGCTAGGTCCGCCGTGGCCGGTGGCCGGTTCTCGTCCGCGCTCGACGCCATCGCCGAACATCAGCGCCGGTTCCCGGCCGGAAATCTGCGCGAGGAGCGCGAAGCGCTCCGCGTGAGAGCGCTGGCTGGTCTCGGTCGCGCCGACGAGGCTCGCCGCGCCGCCGAGAGCTTCCGTGACCACTACCCGGGTAGCGTGCTCTCGCCGCGTATCGAAGAGACGGCTCGCCCGGCCCCGTGAGCTTCCGACGTTCTCACGTGCGAGACCGCGTGGGCTTGTCCGCACGGGTCCTCGGCCTCACGACCGTCGTCGCGTGCGGAGGAACCCTCGACGCCGGTTCCAACCGAAAAGAAACGCTTCCCGTCGGTCCGGAAAATCCGGTCATCGTGACGAACGACGGTCCGTCCGACAACTGGCAGGGTGAGTTCGCGCTGCTGCTCGCTCGCGCCGCCGGTCGCCCCCTCGCGGGGCTCCTCGTGAGCGCGGGCGGCTCATGGTACGACCTCGATGCGAACGTGGCCGGGTGGCAAGACCTCGTCGATCGCGCGCGACAAAGCGGCATCGGCGACATCCCCGATCCGATTCGAAGCGCGAGCGCTCCGCTCGTGAAGCCCGGCGACGGCGCCATCGACTCGACCACGCCGAACGACTCGGAAGGCGCGCGCTTCATCGTCGAGACGTCGCTTTCGCTCGGCCGGCCGGAGCGCCCCCTCGTCGTCGCGACGGGAGGCCGCTTGACCGACGTTGCCGACGCGTACCTCCTCGATCCCGGCGTCGTCGAGCGCGTCGTCGTCGTCGCCTCGCTCGGCA
Source organism: Polyangiaceae bacterium (assembly GCA_036374535.1). Classification (GTDB taxonomy): domain Bacteria; phylum Myxococcota_A; class Polyangia; order Polyangiales; family Polyangiaceae; genus PMG-095. The sequence continues at coordinate 8,513 of DASUTR010001043.1, read as the reverse complement.
CGGGGTTCGAGGGCGGCGAGAAGGTGGCGCGCATGGGCGTTCCGAACGGCGAAATGGACCCCTGGGCCGACGTGATCGTCGCGCAGAGGTTTCGCTACGTTCAGGTGAGCGCCTATTACGATCAACGCGCCGACGTTCCTCCCGAACGGCTCGGCGAGCTGCCGGCCAACGCCTTCGGCGATCGGATGCGCGAAAAGCAGCCGGACATCCTCGGGACCCCGCTCGCTGCGGATCAAGTGAGCGTGATCGCGCTCGGGATTCCCGAATTCGTGCGCGAAGTGACTCGCGTCTCGCCGTCGAGCATCGAAGCCGAGACGCCGACGCTCGTTCCGGCGCGCAACGGAAACGCCTGGCTCGTCACGGCTTCCGACGGCGCTGCGGCGACCCGGCGATTCTGGGAGCTCCTCTCCGACGCCGCGACGTTCGGCGGCTGACGTCCTTTGCGTCGCCCGAACGACGACGAGAACGGCCGCGCTCCGTCAGAGGGTGTGGCGTTCGAGGATGGGCCAGGCGATCGACGGATCGCCCGGCCCTTCACGCCCGCCTTCCGCGGTGCAGAGCACGACGGCCGCGCCGCCTGCGCACGCCGAATGAGTCGAGCAGCCGTTCTCGTCCGCGGGCGATGCAGCGCCCGTGCAGCCGTCGATTTCGGCCCACTTGTCGAACGTCGCTCGGGCGCCGAGAAACGTGATGGGCATGCCGGGTACGAGCGACGACGCTCCGCCGGCATACGGCACGCGCATGTCGGCAGTGCCCCGGAAAGAAACGACGCCGATCGGTCGCGCGGGCCGGCAGTCGTCCACGTTCTCCTCCAAGAGGTCGAACGCCGCGGGCGATACCGCCGCGAAGAGATCGGCGGCATGACACGCAAGGTAGTGCGCCATGCCACCGCCCGTGAGCACGCCCACCGCGTACACACGCGTAGCGTCGATGCAAGCGAGCTTCTGCACCTCGGCGACGACCGCCCGAGCGAACGCGACGTCGTCGACATCGGCGACGCAGCAAGGCCCGACGTTCCACGCGAGCCCCGCCGGTCCCCGTAGACCCTCCGGAAACGCCATGACGACGCCGCTAGCGTCGAGCGTCGCAGGGTAGGGCGAGCTCGAACGCTCACTCGCGGCCGACTCGCCCATTCCGTGGAAGTCGAGCACGAGCGGGGCGGGCTCGCGTCCCTCGTAGGCGGGTGGGACGTGCAAGATGAAGCTGCGATTCACCGAGCCGACGACGATGGTTCGGTTGCTGTCACCGGGCGCTATTGCGGGTGACGGACACGCGGGCGGCGAGGCGCCGGCGCTCCCCCCGGCACCGGAGCCCCCGCTGCCGCTGCCGCTAGCGCCACCGCTCGCTCCGCGTCCCGCGGGAGCATCGCGCGTGATCGGATACACCTCGGCGCGCGAGCAGGCGGCGGTCCCGCCGATCGCACCGAGAAAGAGCCAACACCACTTCACAGCCACGCACCGAACGTGAAGCTCCCGACGAGGTTCGGGTTCCCCGAGCTCGCGACCTCTTCATCGACGAAGTGGACCGCGACATACGGGTGAGCGAGCTCGACGTGGAACGCCGGTGTCAGGTAGTAACGATCGGAGACTCGCCACCGCGCGCCGATGGCGGCGTCGAACAGCAAGGACCATTGCGACACCGAATGGCCCTGCTCCGGCGAATCGGCGTGGCCCTCGAGCGACGTATGCAGCGCACCTGCCGAGAAACTCACGAAAGGTCGCGCGGCAAAGTCGAGCCAAGGCGAAAAGCCGAGACCGACGAGGCCGTAGGTCTGGGCAATCGTCGCGCTCCCCGCAGCCGTCTCGAGCGTGGGCCGAGTTCCGAGGCCGGCCAGCGTCGCTTGCGCCACGAGCCAGGACGCGGGAGCCCAATCGAACCGCACGAGCGGTAGGAGCGCCGGCCCGACGCCGTCCAGACTTGCGATGACGGAGATGCCCGCCTCGACACCGAACCCCTCGCCGGCAGGTGACGGCTGCTCGGGACGCTCTTCTCGGGCGACCGGTGGTACGGCTTCGGGGGGCGGCGCGACGGGAGGAGCTTCCGTGCGCGCTCGCGCGGCGAGATCGATCTCGACGAAGTTCGAGCGGAGGACCTCGATGGCGCGGATCGCGAGGGTTTCGGCGGCGTTCGCAGCGTTCGGTTCGAGCACGACGCGCGTCACTCGCGAGCGGCGCGACGACGGTTCGAAGATCCAGACATCGACCGCCGACGGCCTCGTTTCGCCGCTGACCACGATGAGCGCGTCGATACCGAGCTCCGCCGCCATTCTGGAAAAGCCGTCGGCCTCCGCTTCGTCGCTCGCTGCGCGCGACGGGGGACGATCGACGATGCGAACGTCGAGACCGAGCGCGAAGAGCTCGCCCTTCAAGCGATGCAAGGCTTCCGTGAGGGCAGGCGCGGAGCTCGCAGGGCGCAGGACGGCGATACTTGCGGCGAGCGCGGGGTCCGTCGACAGGCTCACGAGGGCGAGGAGCAAGCAGAGCCACCCGCGCTTCAAGGCGAAGCCTGCGCGCGCAGAAGGGCGCGCGCAGCCCCGGCGTAACTTCCCCGAGGGAATCGCCGCAGGTACTCGTCCGCGATGGCGCGAGCGCTCGCCGGGCCCGTCCCTTCCTGCGTGAGAATCATCTTTCGCCCCAATGCTTCCGCGGCATACGTGCCCGCCGGCGCGCGCGACAGATACTCGTCGTAGAAGGTGAGCGCCGGAGCTTTTCCGCTCTTCCTCAGCTCCTCGACTCGGCCGAGCAGGAAGAGCGCGTCGACCGAGCGCGGCGAGCTCGGGAAGCGACGGCGCTGCGCGAGCAGGGCCGCTCGCGCGACGTCCAATCGACGTCGATAGCGAGCCGCGTCCGAGAGCGCGAGGAGATCCTCGCTCGAGGCGTGCTCGAGCGCCACGTCGACGCCCTCTCGTTCGGCGGCAGCGAGGATCTCGTCCCAGTTGCCCTTCGAAAGCGCCTCGCGCCACCGCCGCTCGGCGGCAGGCTGTGCACTCGCGGAAGGAGTCGGCGGCGCGGCGGCGCCCGCTGCGGGCTCGGCGCTCGGGCTCGACGCGGGCGGCGCCGACGAGGAGGACGCAAGCGCCGACGGGGATGCCGGCACGCCGTTCGGTGTCTTGTCGGCGCGTTCTTCGGTGATGGTCGTCTCGGCTTTGGGCAGGCTCACGCTGAGCTTCTGTCCCGGCCGTAACGAAAGGCCGTCGCCGACGATGGGGCCGCTCACCGTCACGCGGCCTCGCCGCAGATTGAGCTCGAACTGCTCGGTCGCCGGATCCCAAGAAACCGAAAAATCGGTGCCCTTGACCGTCACCAGGAACGGCCCCGCTTCGACCGACCAGCGGCGGTCGGGACGGTGCTCGACGAGAAGCGACGCGCTTCCGTGCTCGAGCGCGAGACGTACGCCATCGGCGCCCGCGATGCGCAGCCGCCCGCGCGTACCCGGCGAAAGCGCGAACGAGCTGCCTTCGTCGAACAGAAGCGTCATCCCCGCGCCGCCGGACTCGGACAGGTAACCGCCCTCGAGCATTTTGCCGCCTTCGATCCTCGAAAGCAGCGGAGGCTGGACGGAGACCGCCGCTCGCCCGTGAAACATCGCTGCGCCGAGCGCCGCGAAAAGGCAGCACGCAAAAGCGATCGCGACGAGCGGAGCCCACCGTCGCGCGCCGGAGCGCGCCGGAGCGTTCCTACGGCGCCGGAGCGCCTCGAGCCCCCGCTCGAGCTCCGGGGCCGTCGGACGTCCGACGGCGCTTTGCAAGAGCTCGGTGAGCGCCGCGACCGCTCGTGACTCGGGGGGCTCGCCGGGCATCCTCACGCCTCCTGCTGCTCCGGCACGAGGCCCCGCAGGCCCGGATCCGCATCGACCCAACGCGAAAGCCGCGTCGAGGCGCGCGCCATCGAACGCTTCACCGTCGACGGCGAAAGATCCATGGCCGCGGCGATCTCTTCCACGGTCATCGATTCGACTCTCCTGAGGACGAACACGAGTCGCTCTCGCGTCGAGAGGCGATCGAGCAGCGCGTAGAATCTCCTCAAGAGATCGCGGGCTTCGACGTCGAGCGTCACCTGCCGAAGCTCCACCAGCGTCTCGGGCCGCTGAAACGAAAGCCACGCGCGCAACCGCCGCTGCCGGAGGTGGGACTTCAACGCGCGGATCGCGATGGAGTAGACGAAGCTCCGCAAGCTTTCGGGCTTTTGCAGCGTCTTTACTACCCGGAACACGCGATCGAACGTCTCTTGAGCCAGGTCTTCGGCTTCGGAGCGCGAACCGAGAGCGCGCTCGGCCGTCACGAGCACCATCGGGGCAAACCGGTGCCACGTTTCGGTCAGCGCCCACGCCTCCTCGTTCGCCAAGCCCATCGCGAGCTCGGCGTCACTCGCATCGCCCCGGGTCGGTCCGACGACCAGCGAGAGAGAGGCTCGTGAGAAGCTTCGCATGGGGCGTTCCGGCGACGATGAGCAGTGGCGGGGACCTCGAAGAATCGGTTCAGGCACCAGCATTTTTTCGGAAACGGCTGGAAGCCGCGCCGCCCCCATAAACGGCGCTGATGCTTCGGGTTCAATTTTCCTCCGACGCTCGACCGGGCTCCAATTGTGATCACGTGACTCCTCCGTGCGCGTCAAGAAGGGGTGAGCGCGGCCACAGCGCGCGCTGGTGTGCCTTTTCTGCTGTTCCGTGAGCGAGACGTGACGACGATGAACGAACTCCGGTGGCATTTTGGACTGCTCTCCCTGGCGTGCGCCGGGTTCCTCGCGTGCGTCGACGAAGACCCGACGGACGGCTCGGGAACGGGCGGCACTTCCGGCGCGTCGTCGGGTGGCTCTCCGGCCACGGGCGGGGCACAGCCCGCGGGTGCCGGTGGGACCCTGTCGCCGAACGGTGGAAGCGCTGGTTCTTCCGCCGGGTCGAGCGGTGCCAGCGCTTCGGGGGGTAGCTCCGCCGCCAGCGGCGCCGGCGGTAGCGCGGGTGTCGGCACGACCGGCGGCACTGGAGGCGCGACGGGGGGCAGCGGCGGCGAGGCTGCCAGTGGCGGCACCGCGGGTGTCTCCGGCTTCGCTGGAAGTAACGCGGGTGGCGCCGGCGCTGGCGGAAGCGCCGGGTCGATGGGCGGCAAGGCCGGCGGCGCAGGCAAGGGGGGCGCTGGGGGCGCCGGTGGGGCCGCAGGAGGCCCGACGCTGCCTCCGATCACCGACTACAAGAGCATGGGTCCGTACACGACGACCGTGGAGCGCAACACCGGACCGAACGGGCAGTACACGGTGTTCCGCCCGCAAACGCTGGGGCAGAACGGCTTTCTGCACGCGCCGATCATCTTCGGGCCCGGCATCGGCCAGCAGGTATCGGTGCACACGACCATGCTGACGAACTTCGCGTCGCACGGCTTCGTCGTCGTCGGCACTCCCGTGCTGAGCGGCGGCCCCGGCGACGCCGGCAATCGGATGACGATGCTCAACGGGCTCAATTGGATCGTCGCTCAGAACAGCGCGGCCAACAGCATCTATCAGGGCAAGCTTTACGCCGATCACGCCGTCTCGATGGGTTTCTCGGTCGGTGGTACGTCCGCCGTCGAAATCGGCGGCGAAGCGGCGGTCGCAACGGTCGTCTCGATTCACGGTCACCGCGCAATGGCGGCGCTCCACGGTCCCATGCTCCAGACGACCGGCACGGGTGACACCGTGGGCCTGCCGCTTCAGCAAGCGACGTACGACATGTCTCGCGTGCCGACGTTTCTGGCCACCCTGACCGGCGCGGGTCACACCTACATCGAGATGAACGGCGGCGGCGAGGAACGGCCCGCGATCCTCGCTTGGATGCGCTACTGGATTTACAACGACGCGGGGGCGCGAAACCATTTCTTCGGCGACACCTGCGTGCTGTGCATGTCGCCGTGGCAGAATCCGCAGCGGAAGAATTGGCAGTGACGCCTCGGTAGCGGCGGGCCCCGGCGGTTGTAGGCGGGCCACTTCTTGGGGAGCGCCGCAGGACCGCAGGCGCGTATCCCGTAGGGATATTTCAGATCTGAACTCCGTCGAGCTCGACCCCGTTCAGGTTTGAAAGACGCGCCCGGCCGCGTCCCGATAAGGCCCTGATTACAAGGTCGGGTGAAGTACCGGAATGCGCGCTCCATCAGGCAGGAAAACTGCTGTTTTGGCGTGGCGCGCTGGGTGTCACGCGTTACCGGTAAAAAAATTCTTTATTGAGGGATTTATCTCAAATTTTGTTAGCACTTTTCGACACTTAAAAGACATGAGCGAACGACGGATTGGTGCGGGCCGCGCCACTGCTCTCCGGATGGGTGCAACTGCTATGACACGAACACTCAACGTTACGCTGTCGCGGTCGCGCACCGTGAAGCTCACGACCGGCGCGCTTTGTGGGATCGCCTTGGCGGTCTCGGCGTGCAGCAACTCAATCGGTGGACCGGGGGGACCGGGCGCCACGGATGATGACGGCACGGGCACGAATGGCGGCTCGGCAGGAACTGCAGGCAGTTCCGGTGCGAGCGGCAGTTCTGGAACCGGTAACGGTGGCACCGGTGCCGGCGGCACGGCGGGCACCGCCGGAACGGCCGGGTCCGGTGGAAGCGTGGGCGGAAATGGCTCCTACGACATCCCGCTCATGGGCGTGCCGATCCGTTCCCACTACGTGCGCCTGACGCACCAGCAGTGGGAAAACAGCGTGAAGGATCTGCTCAAGCTCGCGGCGGTGCCCGGGACTTCGAGCACGTTCACGAGCGATCCCCCGAACGGCACGTTCTCGAACAACGAGCGCGCCCTGTTCGTCACGTCGGGTCTTCGAACCGATTACGAGCGCGCGGCCGAGACGCTCGCGAAGCAGGTCGCGATGAACGCGACGGCGCGCACGGCCATCGGCGCGACCGGGAACGCGGCCAACTTCATCCGCACCTTCGGGCGCCGCGCTTACCGCCGGCCCCTCGACGCAGCGGAGCAGCAGCGATACGAAGCGCTCTTCAACAGCGCAACGACGCTCTTCACTGGCGGGGACGCTTTCGCGAACGGCGTCGAGCTCGTGCTCCGCGCGATGCTTCAGTCGCCGCACTTCGTCTACCGGACGGAGCTCGGTCAGGACGCGACACCGCTCTCGAGCTACGAAATCGCGTCGAAGCTTTCGTTCCTGCTTCGTGACACGACGCCCGACGACGCTCTGCTCGACGCAGCGGAACGCGGTGAGCTCGGAACCCCGGACGCCATCGTGCAGCGCGCGCAGGCCATGCTCGAGCTGCCGGAGGCGAAGGCGGTCGTCGCCAAGTACCACGGGGAGCTCTTCGGCCTTCAGCGCTTCGAAACGATCGCGAAGGATCCGCAGACGTTCCCGAACTACAACGACTCCATGAACCAGGAGCTGATGCAGGCGGATCGCCTGTTCTTCGACCGTGTGTTCACGAGCGGGTCGGGTCTGCGAGAAATCCTTCTGTCGAACGTCGCGTACGTGAACGCCGCGAGCGCCCGGCTGTACGGCGTCACGGCGACGGGCAGCGGACTCACGGAAGTGCAGCTCGGGCCGGAGCGCCCCGGCTACTTCACGCGTCTCGGCTTCCTCGCGTACAACGCGAACCTACGCGATTCGGATCCGATTCATCGCGGCGTCGATATCAGCCATCGCTTGCTCTGCAGCAACCTCGCTCCGCCTCCGGGAGAGATTCCGCCGCTTCCCGGGCCCATGCCGGGTCAAACGACGCGCCAGCGCGTCACGGCCCACACGGGTGAAGGCGAGTGCGCCGGCTGCCACGTGACGGTCATCAATCCGCTCGGCTTCGCGTTCGAGAACTTCGACGCCGTCGGGCAGCTCCGCGCGACCGACAACGGCCAGCCGGTGAATACGGCCGACGCCTACGAGTTCGCGACCGGCACCGTCAGCTTCAACGGCGCGCCCGAGCTCCTCGCCATCCTGGCTGAATCCCCGGAGGTTCACGCCTGCTACGCAAGCCGGCTCGGCGAATACGCGCTCGGTCGCGACCTGGACGCGGCCGATCGACCCCTCGTGAATGAGCTCGTCCAAGCAAGCCGAACGGAGACGGGTGCCGTGAAGAGCATCCTCATCGCTGCAGTTCGTAACCCGTTGTTCTCGGTTCGTACCGGAGGCACCCTGTGACACCCGCTCGTCCTCGCATCAATCGTCGCGCTTTTCTCCGCGGTGCCGGAACGGCCGGCTTGGCCCTGCCGTTCCTCGAGAGCCTGCCGGAGCGCTCTGCCTGGGCCCAGACGGACAACCCGCTCTTCGCGTTCTTCATCTGCACGTCGTGCGGCGTGGTCCAGAAGACTGGAAGCGATCCCGAGAAGTTCTGGCCCACGGCGGACGGCGCGCTCACGACGGCGTCGATGCAGGCCTTCGCCGCCGATCGCTCGACCGGCATTCTCGCCGACTTCGCGAACAAGCTCCTCATCGTTCGTGGCGTGAACTACCCGTACGGCAGCTCGGGTTGCGGTCACGCCCAGGGTCTCACTCAGTGTCTCACGTCGGCCCGCCCGAACGGCACCGACAACAAGTGCACGGCGAGCGGC
>DASUTR010001042.1:0-10896 GCA_036374535.1 Polyangiaceae bacterium | reverse complement strand
CCCCACCCCGAAAATCCGGATCTGCGCCACCCTGTGCCAAGGGACACCGCTGGACTCCTTTCCAAGTGCCACGGGCCCCGGCATACCCCTTGCTACGGAGCATGCCGGACACTTGGGACATGGGAGCGAGTGCTCAGCTCGGCCGGCCGCGCCGGGGGGCGGCGGGGGGGCGGGCCGCTTCGGCGTCGCTCAGCCGCGCCGGTAGCAGAGCCAGCGGAGCTCGAGGGGCGAGCGGCCGGATGGGACATCGAGCACGTCGTGTCCCTTGGCCCAGTCCACGAACCAACCGGTCGGCGGCCAGCCTTCCTTCGGCTGATGCTCGAGCTCGTAGTCGTGCGTGGACTCGTCCGACAAGAGCTCGAACGGAAGGCCCTGCATGGCCTGCGCGATCTCACCGCGCGTAAACGCGTTGCACCAAAACACCTGCGACAGCTCCTTCACGAGCGCGTCGGGCTTGTACCCCTCGGCCGCCAGGAACGCGTTGAAGAGCAGGAGCCCGCCGGGCGCGAGCGCGTCCGCCGCTCCCTGGAAGAGCACGCGCACCTGCTCGACCGTACGGATGTGCGAGGCGATGACCTCGGCGAGGAAGACGAGTTTGTAGTGACTTTCGGGGAGCTCCACCGCGCCGGCGAGCGCATCGCCCTCGAAGACCCGCGCCGCGAGTTTCTCTTTTTCGACGTCCTCGCGCAGGATCTTGGCGAGCGCCGGAGCGAGCTCGATGGCGTCGGTCGGGAAGCCTGCGCGCGCCAGGGGTAGCGTGTTTCTCCCGGTGCCGGCGCCGATGTCGAGCACCGGCGTGTCTTTCGGATCGCCGAGCGAATGCGCAAGCGTCATGACCTTGGCGTCCGGATGCGTGCCGAAGTACGGGGGTTGTCGCGTCTTGATCCAGTTCTCGTACTCGTCGGCGACGGTCGAGACCATCGTGGCGATGCGGTAGGAAAGCGACGTCTTCGGAGGCGGATCGGTCTCGAAGTTTACGACGATGCGCGCGTAGGGCGAAGCCGCGAAACCCTCTTTGAGCTTCTTGTCGAGGATGCCGCGAAGGTGCCCGGTCTCGTCCTCGTTGAACACTCGCCCGTGCTGGGCGAAAATCGAGTGCAGGTTCTGCACGTAGTGGTCGAGCAGGGACGGCGCGGCGGCGAACGTGACCTGTGCCGAGCCGGACAGCCGCCGGGGCAAGCGCTCGAGCATCGCCTTACGGAGAACCGTGGCGTTGGTCTCGCGCTTGTCCCGCTGGTCCTTCTTCGATTTTTTGCCGTCTCTGTCTTTGGCCATCGATCCGAGCCCGGTACGGCAAGACGGCAGGCTCGCTCAGAGGTATTTCTGCACGAGGTTCTCGAGGTACTCCTGGCGTCCGGAGCGGGGCTTCGGATCGAGGGCCTTCTCGAGGACGTGGTCGCTGAGGTCGGCGAGGGACGCCTTACCGCCGAGGATCTTCTTGCCGAGCTCGCCGTTCCAGCCGGCGTAGCGGTCTTCGACGTGCTTCTTGAGCTTGCCGTCGTTCATCATCTTTTCCGCGATGAGCACGCCGCGCGCGAGCACGTCCATGCCGCCGATGTGCGCGTGGAAGAGGTCGGCGGGATCGACGCTCTGGCGTCGAAGCTTCGCGTCGAAGTTCATGCCGCCGCTCGTGAACCCGCCTGCCGAGAGAATCTCGTAACAGACGAGCGCGATCTCCTGCAGATCGTTCGGAAACTGATCGGTGTCCCAGCCGAGGAGCGAGTCTCCGCGGTTCATGTCGATGCTGCCGAAGAGGCCGTTGTTGATCGCGTAGACGACCTCGTGCTGGAACGTGTGTCCGCTCAAGATCGCGTGATTCGCCTCGATGTTGACGCGATACTCTTTCTCGAGGCCGTAGCGCTGGAGGAAAGCGTGCACCGTCGCCGTGTCGAAGTCGTACTGGTGCTTCGTCGGCTCCTTCGGCTTCGGCTCGAGCAAGAGCAGTCCCTTGAAGCCGATCTTCTGCTTGTGCTCCGCGACGAGCGTGAGAAAGCGCGCCAGCTGATCGGCCTCGCGCTTCATGTCGGTGTTGAGGAGCGTCTCGTAGCCTTCACGACCGCCCCAGAGCACGTAATTTTCGCCGTTCAAGCGGTGCGTGATGTCGAAGATCTTCCGCACCTGCGCCGCCGCGTAGGCGAACACGTCGGGGTCGGGGTTCGTCGCGGCGCCGCCCATGTATCGCGGGTGGCTGAAGAGGTTCGCGGTGCCCCAAAGGAGCCGCACCTTCGTCCGCTCCATCTCTTTCTGAGCGCCCTCGACCAGCCGGTCGAGGTTCGCGTGGCTCTCCTTCAGGCTCGAGCCTTCCGGGGCCATGTCGCGATCGTGGAACGTGTAGAACGGCACGCCGAGCTTCTCGAAGAACTCGAACGCCGTCTTGAGCTTGAGCTCGGCCGCAGCGAGCGGATCGGAGACTTTGAACCAAGGCCTGTCGAACGTGCCCATGCCGAAGATGTCGTGTCCCGGCCACGCGAACGTGTGCCAGTAACAGACGGCGACGCGCAGGTGCTCCTCGAGGGTTTTCCCCGCGACGACTTTTTTCTTGTCGTACCAGCGAAACGCTAGCGGGTTGTCGGACTGGGGACCTTCGTAACGGATCGGCTCGATGCCCTCGAAAAACGGCTTATTCATGGCGAACCGGGAGTTTCCCCGAGGCGTGGGGGTCTGTCGAGCGAAAAGGCCTCGTCAAATACCCGTTTCGACGGCGAACCGTCGACGTCGACTTTCTTGATACGCCGGAGCCTGCTAACGCCACTTCGTGAGCGCTCCGATCCTCGCCGTTCGACCGCGCCCCGTCGTCCGTCGGTTCGCCGCCGCGACGCTCGCGTACACGGCCTTCGTCATTCTTTTCGGCGCCGTGGTTCGGATCACGGGCTCGGGCGCCGGCTGCGGCCAGCATTGGCCGACGTGTCACGGTGACATTGCACATCTGCCGAAAACGGTGGAGACGGCGATCGAGCTCACGCACCGCGTCACGTCGGGCCTGGCGCTGGTCGCCGTCTTCGCGCTCTGGTTCGTCACGTTCCGCGACGAGCCACGCGGACACCCGGCGCGGCGGCTGGCGTTCGGAGCCGTGGTCCTGATGCTGGTCGAAGCGCTGATCGGCGCGGGGCTCGTGCTCCTGTCGCTCGTCGGCAAGAACGACTCGGTGGCGCGCGCGATCGTCATGCCGGCTCACCTCCTCAGCACCTACGCGCTCACGGCGGTCCTCACGTTGCTCGTCGTCTGGCGGGGGGACGAACGAGCTTGGCTCAGCACCCCGCCGCGCCTGTCGCCTCTCCTCGTCGCGAGCGGGCTCGCGCTCGTGCTCATTTCGGCGACGGGCGCCGTCACGGCGCTCGGCGACACGCTCTACGCGCCCGAAGCCGCATCGCTCGGCGCACGACTCGTCGAAGATCAAGCGAGCGGCGCGCACTTCCTCGCGCGGCTTCGTGTCGTGCACCCCGTGCTCGCCGTGCTCGGCGCGGCGCTCGTCGCGCACGCCGCGCGCCGCAGCGGGGGACGCGGCGCGCGCGCGGTCGTCGTCCTGTGCGTCGTGCAAGTCGCGGCCGGAACCCTGAACGTCTTCCTTTCTGCGCCCGGCTGGCTGCAAATCTTGCACCTCGCGCTCGCGCTCGCGCTGTGGATCACCTTCGTGCTGCTCGCGTACGACGACGCCTTCGCCGCACCGCCGCGCATCGCCGGGAAAGCGTGAAATCGCCCGCGATCGGGCCTGCTCGATAGAACGCCGTGGCGGAATTGTCGTCGACCGACGAGGCACCTGCCTTCACCTGAACGGTTGCACCTCGACGATAAGCGGAGCGCGTGCGAACGTACGCGCTCCTTTCGTACCAAAGGGTGCGGCGCACGAGTGCCGCAGGACAGAGGATGGTCGGGCCGCCATCCCGGCCGGCGAGTCTGCCGGCGGGAAGAGCATGTCGACCTCTACACCCGTACCGCAGCGTACTCTTTCGTCGCGTCCTCCCGAAGCTTGGGAGCCGCTCTTGCGCATCGCGCGTCTCGCGAGTCGTCCGCTCGAGCGGTTCCTTCGCGTCGAGGCTTCGAGCGGCATCCTGCTCCTCGTCGCGTCAGCCGTGGCGCTCGCTTGGGCGAACTCTTCCTGGGCAGAGAGCTACCGCCACTTGTGGCACACACCGATCGGAATTCGCGTCGGCACGTTCAACTTCGAGAGAACCCTCGAGTGGCTCGTCAACGACGGGTTGATGGTGATCTTCTTTTTCGTCGTCGGCATGGAGATCCGCCGCGAAGTGCATCACGGCGAGCTGTCGGAATGGCGCCGAGCCGCGTTACCGGCGGCTGCAGCGCTGGGTGGAATGCTCGCTCCGGCCGCTTTCTACCTCGTCTTCGCGGGCGCCGCCGCGACCAGGTCGGGGTGGGGTGTGCCGATGGCGACCGACATCGCTTTCGCCGTCGGCATCCTCACGCTGCTTGGAAAACGTGTCCCCGCAGCTCTGCGGGTACTCCTCCTCGCACTCGCCGTCATCGACGATCTCGGGGCCATCGTGGTCATCGCGCTCTTCTATTCGTCGGGACTGACTTTCTCGGGTCTACTCGTTGCTGCGCTCGGACTCGGAGGAGTATTTGCAATGCAACGTCTCGGCGTGCGGACGAAGCTCGTCTACGTCCTGCCCGCGGTGGTCATGTGGGCCGGAATCTACACGGCCGGAGTTCATCCGACGATCGCCGGCGTCGTCGTCGGTCTCGTGACACCTGTCCGGGCCTGGCTCGGCCCGGATGGCTTCGTCGCCGACATCCGGAAGGAGCTCGATCATCTCGGAGAAGTCTCACCAAGCTCCCTTTCGTCGCACGAATTTGCGGCAGCCTTGAAGCACGTGGACGGTGCGCGCCGAGAGGCGATGTCGCCTGCCGAAAGCCTGATCGAGTCGCTGCATCCGTGGGTCGCGTTCGGAATCATGCCCGTGTTCGCGCTCGCCAACGCAGGCGTGCCCTTGTCCGGCGCGGCCCTCGATGGAGCTTCGTGGAGTGTCGCAACCGGCGTCGCCGTCGGGCTCGTCGTCGGCAAACCGATCGGCGTGCTCATCGCGAGCTGGTTTACGCTCCGATTTCGGTTGGGAACGCTCCCCGCCGGCATCGGCGCCCGGCATCTCGTCGTCCTCGGTGTCGTCGCGGGTGTCGGCTTCACGATGTCACTGTTCATCGCCCAGCTCGCTTTCACGGACGCAGCACTCCTTCGCGCGGCGAAGCTCGGCGTCTTGGTAGCCAGCGGCGGCGCGGCGGTGCTCGGCCTCGCCCTCGGGCGCCTGTTGCTCACGCCGACACAGGTCGCGACGGCCGCGAAGACGGCCGACGAAGCGGAATGCTCGACCGAGGCGTGATGCTCGCCGGACAGCGTGGAATGCCCGGGCTGGCGGCAAATCGTGCACCTCGCTCGCGCGCTCGCACCGGCGGTTCGTCGGGAAGGAGCGCTCCCTCCCGCACGTAGGACCCAAGGCTCGAGCCCGTCGGCCGTCGAACGGGCGGAAGGTCGGGGTACGTGCGCTTTCTCTTTCTCTCGTGCTTTCTCAGCGGGTCGTTGGTTCTCGCGGCGTCGCCCGTCGCGGTCGCGGGTAACGACGGCGCCCTACCCCACGCGCCGGTACCGAGCGCCAACCGACCGCCCAAGTTTTCCCCCGGACCGACGGTAATTCCCCAGATCGGCAACGACGGCAGCTTCACGGGCATCGTCGTGCGAGCCGGACGCGCGCTTCGCGTCACCGTGACGGCCGAAGATCCCGACGGCGACGCGCTCGTTTATCGCATCGTGAATCCACCCGAGGGCTCCACGTTCGACGCGGCGACGGGCGTCCTCGGCTGGAAGCCGGCTACCACCCAGCTCGGCCAGCACGAGCTCGTGTTCGAAGCGAGCGACGGGCGAATCACGGTCACGCAGCGGGCGCGCCTATTCGTGCAGGCGAACCGGCCTCCGAGCGGGAACGGAGAACGGACGTTGTTCTTCGTCGCGCGCGATCGGGGCCGAACGAATCCGCCGACGCAGCAGCTTGCCCACGACTACGACTCCGACGAGCTCTCGTTTCGCGCAAAGAACGTTCCGGCGGGCGCGGTGCTGCGAGCTTACGGTAGCTCGGTGGGGATCGTCTGGGAGCCGGCGCCGGAGGCGAGCGGCGAGCACGAGCTCGTCGTAGCGGTTTCGGACGGGGAGCTCGAAACCACGATCGTTCAGCGGATCCTCGTCCTCCCCGAATGGGCCGAGGACGACTACCGCGGCTGGTTCTTGCTGGGTGGGGGTGCGAGCGGGTTCGTCGCGCACGACGACGGCGAGGCGTTCCTGGGCGGCACGTTCGACGTGACGCTGGTCGCGCTCGCGGAAAACGGCCGGAAGGGCTTTCTCTGCGCGGACGGCGGACGGGAGCGCGACTGTCATGCGAGTCACCACCGGTTTTACGGGCAGTTCGAGATCCTGGACTCGCTCCGCGACGGCGAGCCGAGTCTGTTCGCGTACGGGTTCGGCTACTCGGCGAGCTTCGAATACTACCCGGCACGCCGCTTCCTCGTCCCCCACTACGGCATCGAGCTCGGCGGACTCGTGCGGGACGGGCTCGGGCACCGCGTGCAAACGCGCCCGTACCTCGGGCTTCACCTCTGGGCGGATCGGCACGTCTGGCTGAACCTCGCGCTCGGCTACCGCGTCGTTCCGGCGGAGCTCTTCGATCTCGGCGGGCCCACCGCGTCGCTCGGCGTCGTGCTCAATCCGTGGTGAGCGAACGCGAGCCGGCGCGAGCGCTCACGGCCGCGCTTCCGGCTCCTCGTGCGTCTTCGGGGCCACGTCGATGAGCTCGACGCGCCATTCGCCGTCGCGTTTCGTCAGCGTAAAACGCACGACTCGCTTGTCGCGGCGGAGCTCGCCGCCGATGCGGCCCGTCACGGTGACGCCGGCCGTCACGCGCGCTTGATTGGCCGCCTTTTCGACGTGCACGTCCGTCTCGCCGATGCCCACGTCGAGCTCCCCGTAAAACCGCGGCACGCTCGCGGCGAGCGCCGTGAGCGCCTTCACGCCGCTCGTATCCTGGAGCTCCGGCGCGCGCAGCAGCGCGCCCGGCTCGAAGCCCGCTTCGAAGATCGGCTTCAGCCGCAGCGCGCGAAACGCCATGTTCTCGTCGCTTCGCGTCTCGACCGCGCTCGCGAGCTCGTCGAGGCGGGCGAGGATCTTCGTTTCGTCCGACTCACCGAACGCGAGCCAGCCGAGCACGCCGGCGGCCACGGCGACGGCGAGCCACGCGAGCAGGCGACGGGAAATGGTCAGGGCGATCATGGTGATTTACTCCCGCCGCCTCGGCTGGAGGAGCTTCGCGATGAGCCCCGTCCAGCCCGTCTGGTGCGACGCGCCGAGCCCCTTGCCCGTGTCGCCGTGGAAGTACTCGTGAAACGGAAGGTAGTCGCGAAAATGCGGATCACGCTGGAGGCGCTCGTCGTCGCCGAAGCAGGCGCGCCGGCCGTTCGCGTCGCGTAGAAACAGGCGCGTGAGGCGGGCGCCGAGCTCGTCGGCGATCTCGAGCAGCGTGAGGTAGCGCCCGGACCCGGTCGGGCATTCGACCTTGAAATCGTCGCCGTAGTAGTGGTGAAACTTCTGGAGCGACTCGACGATGAGGTAGTTCACGGGCATCCAGATCGGCCCGCGCCAGTTCGAGTTGCCGCCGAACAGGCCCGTTTCCGAATCGCCCGGAACGTACTTCACGACGTGGTGCGCACCGTCGAAGTCGAGCACGAACGGGTGCTCGAGGTGGTGGCGCGACAGGGCTCGTACGCCGTAGGACGACAAGAACTCGGTCTCGTCGAGCATGCGCGCGAGCAGGCGCTTCATGCGGTGACCCCGCAACAGCGAAAGCAGATGGCGCTCGTTGACGGCCGTGTCTTGCCAGCGTGATACGAGCTTCGCGAGGTCGGGGCGGTGCTTCAAGAACCAGCGCAGTCGTTTCGTGAAGGCCGGAACTTCGTCGAAAATCGACGAGTCGAGCACCTCGACGGCGAAGAGCGGAATCAGCCCCACCATCGAGCGCACGCGCAGCGGGATGGCGGCGCCGTGGATGTTCAATACGTCGTAGTAGAATTGATCCTGCTCGTTCCAGAGACCGCCGCTCGTGTCGGCGCCGATCTTCGTCATCGCTTCGGCGATGTGCAGGAAGTGCTCGAAGAACTTGCTCGCGATGTCCTCGTAGACGGCGTCGTGGCGCGCGAGCTCGAGCGCGATGCGCATGAGATTCAAGCTGTACATCGCCATCCACGCCGTACCGTCGGACTGGTTGATGAAGCCGCCCGTCGGCAGCGGCTTCGAGCGATCGAACACGCCGATGTTGTCGAGCCCGAGGAAGCCGCCCTGGAAGATGTTGCGTCCCTCGGCGTCCTTGCGGTTCACCCACCACGTGAAATTGATCATCAGCTTGTGGAAGATGCGCTCCAAGAAATCGAGATCGCCCCCGTCTCCTCGTTGCTTGCGATCGATCTGGAAAACGCGCCAAGCGGCCCACGCGTGCACGGGCGGGTTCACGTCGCCGAACGCCCACTCGTAGGCGGGAAGCTGACCGTTCGGGTGCATGTACCACTCGCGCGTCATCGTCACGAGCTGGTTTTTCGCGAACTCGGCGTCGACGAGGGCGAGCGGCAAGCAATGGAACGCGAGATCCCACGCCGCGTACCAGGGGTACTCCCACTTGTCGGGCATCGAGATCACGTCGTCGTTCACGAGGTGATCCCAGTCCGCGTTGCGGCCGTGCTTTCTTCCGGCGGGCGGTGGCGGCTGCGTTTCGTCGCCGAGCAGCCAGGTGCGAACGTCGTAGTTGAAGAACTGCTTCGACCAGATCATGCCCGCGAGCGCTTGCCGCTGAACCAAACGCGAGTCGCCCTCGGGTAGGTCCGCCTGAAGCTCCGCGTAGAACTCGTCGGCTTCGCGCCGGCGAAGCTCGACGAGCGCGTCCACGCCGGCGACGGCGCCGGCGCTTTGGTTCTGCAACAGCCGGCCGCGGATCGTCACCTCGCCCCCCGCGGGAACCACGAAGCGATAGCGCGCAGCGCATTTCGTGCCGCGCTCTGCGGGGTTCGGCGCGGCGCGGTCACCGTTGACGACGTAGTCGTTGACGGCGTCTTTCGGGTGCGGGGCGCCGTCGCTGCCGAAAAGCCTCCGGTGATTGGTCTCGTTTTCGCAGAACACGAGCTCCGGCGACCCGTCGAAGTACGCCGTGAACCGCCCCATCTTCGGATGGTCGAGCAAGACCTCGGCCGCGCCGTCGCGCCGCAACAGCGGGCGCGGGGCCCCGTGCTGCCACGACCACGTATTTCTGAACCACACGTGCGGAAGAAGCTCGAGCGGCGCGGCTTCGGGCCCCCGATTCACCGCGCGAATCCGAAACGCGACGTCGTTCGGCTCGGCCTTCGCGTACTCGACGAACACGTCGAAGTAGCGATCGCCGTCGAAGACACCGAGATCCATGAGCTCGAGCTCCGCTTCCTCGCGGCGTCGGGTGCGATTGCCGTGAACGAGCTCCGCGTAGGGAAACGCGCGCTGAGGGTACTTGTAGAGAAACTTCAGGTACGAGGCGGTCGGCGTCGCATCGAGGTAGAAGTACTGCTCCTTCACGTCCTCGCCGTGATTTCCCTCGTCGTTCGCGAGACCGAAGAGGCGCTCTTTGAGGATGGCGTCGTTTCCGTTCCAGAGCGCGAGCGCGACACAGATGCGCTGGTGGTGATCCGACACGCCCGCGATACCGTCCTCGCCCCAGCGGTAGGCGCGGCTCCGGGCGTGATCGTGAGGCAGGTAGTCCCAGGCCTCGCCGTGGGCGCTGTAGTCCTCGCGCACCGTGCCCCACTGGCGCTCGCTCAGGTACGGGCCGAAGCGTCGCCAGGGCGCGTACTGGTGCGCGCTCTCGCTCAGGCGAAGGGCTTCGGCGGAACGACGCTCGCGGCGCGAAGGCGACATACGCACACGCTAGCCGAGGCGCCGGTCGCTTTCGAGCAGCGCGAGCACGCGCAAGAGCTCGCCGAGCGACCATGCCTGGAACGGAGCGCCGCGAGGCGCGTGGGGGAAGTCGCCGTCCGCGATTTCGGACACGTGACCGATCCCCGCCGTCTCGAGATGGGCGAGCCAAGGCGCGACGAAACGCTCGTGTGCGAGACGACGCGCGCTCGGGGTATCGCCGCGCACGCGCAGCCACGCCTCGACGAACGGGCCGAGCAGCCAGGGCCAGGCCGTCCCCTGATGATACGCGTGGTCGCGTTCCCACGGTCCCCCCGCGTAGCGGCCCTCGTAACCGGGTTCGAAGCATGCGAGCGAGCGCAGGCCGAGCGGCGTCACGAGCTCCGCCTCGACGCGATCGACGATGCGGCGCGCGACGTTCGCGTCGACGACCGGCCACGGCAGCCCGCCGAGCGCGAAAATCTGATTCGGTCGAAACGAGCGGTCGTCCTTGCCCGCGACGTGGTCGACGTCGACGACGTCGACGAGCGTGCCGTCGGGGCCGAGGAAGCGCGCGCGAAAGCTCCGAGCCCCGCGCTCGTATAGCTCGTGGAAGCGCCGCTCGCGGCGCGCTCCGATGCGCAGCGCGTTCAGCCAGAGTGCCTGGATCTCCACGGGCTTGCCGATGCGCGGCGTCACGACGTGCTCGCCGACCTTGGCGTCCATCCACGTGAGCTGGCGCCCCGACACGCCGCACGCGAGCAGCCCGTCGGCGTCGGCGCGAATCCCGTGGCGCGTTCCGGCCGCGAGTCCCGCGAGGACGGCGGAGGTCGCCACGTCGAGCGCGCCCGCGGTGTTCGGCTCGGGCTCGATGCCACGATCGCGGAGCCTCTCGACGTACTCGTGCGCCGCGACGACGAACCACAGCGGCGCGTCGACGGAATTGTCGTCGGGCGCGTTCGTGCCGTCGGGAAAGCAGTTCGGCAAGAGGCCGT
>DASUTR010001041.1:0-3850 GCA_036374535.1 Polyangiaceae bacterium | reverse complement strand
CTGCTACCCGACGCGCCATGAGCGATGCGCGAGGCGCCGCAGATTACCGAGCCCACGACGCAGACCGACAGCAAATGTGAGGGCGTCGGCTTTTGCTAGGTTTGACGCATACGAGCGTATGTAATATTATCGTATGTATGCAGGTCGATCGTCTGTCGATTACCATGGACCCTCGCCTCGGTTCGGCGGCGCGGCGCGCCGCCCGACGGGCTGGTATGAGCTTGTCGGCGTGGATTGCGGAGGCCACCGCGGATCGGGTGAGGAACGAGGCCCTGGGCCATGCGCTCGATCAGTGGGAAGCCGAGGAAGGAACGTTCACGTCGCAGGAGCTGACGGCCGCCGCCCGAGCGCTCGGGCTCGTCGGTAAAGGCAAGGGTCGTCGTAGGTGAGAGCTATCCTCGACGCCGGGGCGTTCGTTGCGGTCGAGAAACGCGATCGGCACGTCGGCGCCATGCTGCGTGTGCTCCAGCAGCGTCGAGTGCCGCTCGGGACGAGCTCGGCAGTCGTGGCCCAAGTC
This sequence comes from Polyangiaceae bacterium, assembly GCA_036374535.1. Classification (GTDB taxonomy): domain Bacteria; phylum Myxococcota_A; class Polyangia; order Polyangiales; family Polyangiaceae; genus PMG-095. Next base: position 3,333 of record DASUTR010001041.1, on the reverse strand, counting down.
TGGCGAGACGGTCGCAAACAGGCTCTGCTCGCGCGCGCCTTGTCGGGGGTGTACGTTCGGGCGCTTGCGCCAGGCGACGACAAGCGCACCGGCGAGCTGCTCGCGCTCGCGAAGACGAACGACGTGATCGACGCGCACCTAGCGCTCGGAGTCGAGGACGGTGACCGAGTCCTCACGAGCGATCCCAATGACCTCGCGCGATTGCTGGACGCACGCGGGGTCGATGCGAACATCGTCGTGACTTGAGCGCGGCGCCGCCGCTTCGATTCAGCCTTCGACGCGACGTGCTCGATCGTTCAGCTGAAGGCGCCACGAATCGATGCGCGCCCTCGCTTGAGCCGACCAGCGGTAGCGAAGCAGCCGCAAGAGGAGCTGCGGCGAATGATCGCCGGCACGCGTGCGCTGGCCGAAGACGTCCGCCGCCGCTTCGATGGACTCGAGCGACTCGTCGAGGTCGCCGTTCTCGGCTTCCAGCCAGGCGCGCGTGAGCAGGAAGTGCTGCCGCGGCTCCTTCTCTTCGACGGCGATGCGGCTGCACTCTTCCAGTAGCTCGCGGGCACGCGCCGTATCGTGCCGGTAGAGCGCGACTTGGCAGAGCAAGAGCTTCGTCTCCATGACGCCCCAGGGATCGTTGATCTTCGCGTACGCTTTGTTGGCGCGATCGGCGTGGAGGAGCGCCATGTCCGTGTCCGCCGTGTCGAGGCCCACCATGGCGAGGAGGCGATCGCACGCCGCTTGGCCGCGAGGCGTGCGGAGGGTTTCGAACACCTGAAGCGCTTCGAGCGCGCCGCGTTCGGCGCTGTGGAAGTTCATCAGCCGGTGCTCGACATGGGCGAGCGACGCGTCGGCCTGCGCCGTGCCGAGGCGATAGCCAGCGCGCTCGAACTCGGCGCGCGACTCCTGCGCGAAGCGGCGCGAGCGCTCCGTCGCCCCCTCCGAGTGCTCGATCCACGAGAGCAACAAGAGGCATTGCCCGCGACCGAGCGCCTGGTCGAGATCGGCGAAATTCCGCTCGGCGCGCTGGATCGTGTCGCGGGCTTGTTCGTAGTCGCCCAGCATGTATTCGATTTCGCCCGCGGCCGCCTGACACAGCGCGAGACCGAGCGAATTGCCGAGACCCTCGAACGTCACGAGCGCGCGCCGCACGAGCTCGAGCCCGTCCGCAGCGCCGCCCTGCTCGCTCGCCAGGTGGCCGAGCAAGCGCTGGCAGTGGGCGATGTTCTCGGGATCCCCGAGCTCTTCGAAGCGCGTGCGCGCGAGCTCGGCGTACGTGCTCGCTTCGGCCATGCGCCCGATGTGCCGTAGCGCTTCGGCTTGCCAGCGATTCTTGAGCGCGAGCGTTCGCCCGCGGAGCTTTCCCTTCAAGAGCTCGAGATCCGCGAGCGTCGCGAGGGGCTCGCGGGCGCCGTACCAGCTCTGCTGCAAGAAATCGAAGAGCAGGAGCGCCGCCGTATCGGAGTCGCCCGCTTCGACCAGGTTCACCATGCGCTGGCGCACGATGCGGCGCGTGCCGGCGAGGGGATGCAGCGTGAGCGCCGCAGCGGCGGCGCGGAAAATCTTTGCCTTGTCGGGCCGCGTCGCGAGCCGGCCGAGCAAGTGCTCCTGCAAGAGCTCGTGAGGCCAGGCGTACCGCCCCGGCCCGCGCGGCAGCAGCATTTCCGCGTGCTCGAGGCTCAGCATGGCGTTGTCGGCGGGCTGACCGAGCGAGGTGAGCAGGGCCTGGAGCACGTTCTTGCGCACGTCGCCGCCGAGGGTCGCTGCGGCGAACGCCGCGGCGCGGTGTTGCTCGGGGACCGCGGTGAGGCGGCTGTCCCAGAGCTCGGCCGTCGTCTGCGGCCGTGTCGCGAGGACGTCCGGCGGGACGCGGTACACGCCGCCCGAGAGCTCCATGTGTCCGGAGAGGGCCCAGGCGTGGAGCTGCTGCAGCGCGAACAACGGGTTGCCGCGGCTCCGGCGCGCCGCTTCCTCGACGGCGGCGTTGTCGAGCGGCAGCGACGAGCGGATGAGGTCCACGGTGAGGTCGGGAGAGAGCGGCGGAACCTCGATGACCGCGCCGTTCGTCGCTTCACGAAGCTGCCGGAGGCGCTCGGCCGCCGACGTGCCGAGCGCGACTTCCTCCGAGCGCGCCGTGCAGAGCATCATGATGCGCTGGTCGGGCTCGTCCTCGAGGATGCGGAGCAGGCCGTCGACGGTGGCGGGTCCTGCGTTGTGGAGATCGTCGAGCCAGAACAGGAGCGGGCGCCCGTTGGCGATCTTCCGCAACGTGTAGCGGATGACCATCCGACGGGTTTCGAGCGTGTCGAGCGTGAAGCGAATGCCGCTCGGCCCGACGGGCTGGTCGGCGCCCACGGGCCGCATCCATTCGGCCGCGCCGGCGACCCACGCGCGTCCGTTCTTGTCGTCGCGGCGCACCTTCCAGCGATCGAGCAGCGAGCGCTCGATCGTGTGACGATCGACGCGCTCGAAGTTGAAGTAGGAGAGCGCGGCTCCGAGCATGCCGTCGAGCGGGCTCCGGATGGCGCGATAGCGCGCGCGGAGCGGAACCATCGTGCCCTCTTCGTGCACGACTTCGCACAGCCACTCCGCGATGCGGCTCTTCCCCGAGCCGGCGGGGCCGACCATCATCACCAGACGATGAGGCTGGCCCTCGCCGTCGATGAGCTCGTCGCACGCCTCGCGCAGCGTCGCGCGAACGTCGTCGCGGCCGACGAGCGGGCTCGGGCGAATGCTGAGCAGGCCCGGCGGGCGATCGGGAGCGCGCAAGAGGTCGGGATTGGGCGCGCGGGCGCCGCTCGGCTTCGTCGCGTTCGGGTCGGAGCCGCGCGCCGGAGACGCGAAGTTCCAATTGCTCGCATCGGCTCGCGGCCGCCATTGCGCCCACACGGCGCGCGCCTCGGCTGCGTACTCCCAGCGGTCCCACGGACGCTTGGCGAGGAGCTTCATGATGAACGGCACGACCGCGTCGGGCGCGTCGATGACCGGGCGAAGCTCGGGCGGGGGATCGAACGCGTGAACGCGAAGGAGCTCCTTCGAGTTGCCGCTGAACGGCGCCTTGCCGCCGAGGAGCCGGTAGAGAATGCAGCCGAGCGCGTAGAGATCCGTCGCGCCCGCGACGTGGTGCATCTCGTGTTGGATCTGCTCGGGCGCCATGTAGCCCGGCGTGCCGGCCCCCGCGTGGGGCGCAAATTCCATGGCTTTCGTGCCCGAAAGCCGCTCGTCGTGCGCGTCGAGGCGGAGCCAGGCGAGGCCGAAATCGAGGACGTGGATGTCGGGCGGTTCGTGCTCGCGGCGTTCGACGAGCACGTTCGACGGCTTCAAATCGCCGTGAATGAC
>DASUTR010001040.1:0-6639 GCA_036374535.1 Polyangiaceae bacterium | reverse complement strand
CCCCGAAGTGCCGACGAGCCATACGTCGTTCGGAGGAACGCCGGCGAGAGCGCGAGGTCCACGCACCGGTGCTTCCAGCGTTTCCCAGCGCCCTGCGACGAGGCGCGCGATTCCGTCTCGCCCGCCTTCGACGATCCAAGGCGCGCCGTCGCGCTCGAGAAGCACCGAGCGGGGGTCGTCGAACGCGCGCTCCGGTGCGAGCGGGACCCAAGCGTCCCCCTCGAGGCGCTCGATGCGGTCCCGGTGCAACGCGAACGCGGTGTCTCCGCCGAGCACGATGCGCACGGGCTCTCTGTGCGCCGGCGCGCGCCGCCAACCCGTCGTGCGTTTAACCAGGCAAAACAGCGCCGGCCGGCAGACGACCTCGGGGTCGGCGTGGCCGAGCACACCGTAGAGGGCGCCTTCCGGCGCCGAGAGGGGTCCGAGCTCGGCCGGCTCCGGTTGAAAGCGGCCGCCCTTCGACCTCCTGTAGTAGGGCTCGAGCTTGGCATCGCGGCGGCGATACCCCATGAGTCGCGGCTGATCGTCTCGCCCGAAGAAGATCTCAATCGACGCTTCGGCGTTCTTCGTTTCCGGAGCCGGCACGCGCGCGAAGCTCGCCGAGCCGTCGCCGACGAGCGCTTCGCCGGACACGAGGAGCGCGATCTTCGGTGGCTTACCGACTGCGAGCGCGACGACGGGCGCCGTCTCGACCTGCACGAACGAAAAGCCGAGGGGGCGCGATGGGGAGCTCGCCGGTAGGGCGCTCGCCGGGGAAGCTGAAGCGGGGCCAGCCGGTGCCGGGGCGCTCGGGCGGGAGGTCGCCGCCGCCTCCGCCGGGTGAGCGATCGGAGCCGACCGGGGCGAGGGCGAACAGCCCGCGAGGACGACGAGGCACGCAGCGACAGCACGCATGATCGCCGCATCCTGCCACGGCCGGGAGGCGCGGGATGGCACGGCCTGTGCTTCGTCGAGTGTCATGGCCACTCTGTACAGCAAGATCAAGGTGCTCGATCACCCGGTTCACCCCATGCTCGTGGCTTTTCCGATCACGCTCTTCACGATGACGCTCGTCGCGTTCATCGTGTACGCCGTCGGCGGCGACCTCACCTGGTACCGCGTGGGGTATTGGGCGAACGTCGCGGGCGTCATCGCAGCGCTCGTCGCGGCGGTTCCGGGCTTCATCGACTGGCTCGGCATTCCGAATCACCTGGAAGCCAAACGCGTCGGTGTCTTGCACATGGTGCTCAATCTCATCGTGGTCGCGGTGTTTGCGATCAACCTCGGCGTTCAAGGCTCGTATTCCGACGACGTCGCGCCGCCGGCGACGATCGCCGTGCTGCTTTCCGCCGTCGGGGTCGTCACACTGCTCGTCAGCGGCTACCTCGGGTGGTCGCTCGTCCAAACACACCACGTGGGCGTAAACCTCACGCGAGAGCAACAGGCGCTCGAGCCGCGACGAGGGGTCGAGCCACACGTCAACCACGACGTCCCCCACGCTCCGCGCCTGTAGGTGATGCATGGCTGTGGCGCAACGAACGCGCGCCGGAATCGTCTCCAAAACGTGGTCCTTGCTGAAGGAAACCGGCGAGGACTTCGTCGAGGACAACGCGACGAGGCTGGCGGCCGCCCTCGCGTACTACACGCTCCTGTCGCTCGCGCCGTTGGTCGTGCTCGCGCTCGCCATCGCCGGTCTCGTCGTGGATCAGGAGGCGACACGTGACCAGCTGAGCAACGAGCTCGGGGCGGTCGTCGGCTCGAGCGGGGCGGACGCGGTGCGTGCCATCGTGGACAGCGCGAAGACGCCGAGCGCCGGCATCGTGAGCTCGGTGCTCGGCATGATCGTGCTGTTGTTCGGCGCCTCCGGGGTGTTCGGCGAGCTCCAGGGCGCCCTCAACACCATCTGGGAAGTCGCGCCGAAGCCCGGACGCGGCATTTGGGGAACCGTGCGCGACCGGCTCTTTTCGTTCGCGATGGTGATGGGCGTCGCCTTCCTCCTGCTCGTTTCGCTCGTTCTGAGCACGGCGCTCGCCGCCGTCGGCCGGTTTCTCGAGAGCTCGCTACCGGGCGGCGAAGCGGTCTGGCAGGTGCTAAATTTCCTGCTGTCGTTCGCCGTCGTCTCGGCACTCTTCGCCGTTACGTTCAAGGTCGTCCCCGACGTGGAAATGAAATGGCGCGACGTGTGGATCGGCGCCCTCGTGACGGCGTTCCTATTCTCGGTCGGAAAATTCCTGATCGGGCTCTACCTCGGCAAATCGAGCGTCGCTTCGTCGTACGGGGCGGCCGGCTCGCTCGTGCTTCTCGTCATCTGGGTTTACTACTCTTCCCTGATTCTGTTCGCCGGAGCGGAGTTCACTCAGGTGTACGCCCGTCACTACGGCTCGAAGATCAAACCGAGCGAAAACGCCGTGCCCCTTACCGAGCAAGCGCGGGCCCAGATGGGCATGCCGCCGCGCGAACACACCCCCTCGACGACGTGAGCGTCCCTTCGAGCGCCATGACGACCCCGTTTTCACAGAAGTTACGCCCAGGTCATCTCGAGAACGAAGGAGCTTCCATGAAAGACTCACCATCGAAAAAGCCGAGCGCGGGCTCGAAGTCGAGCCCGTCGCGCAAGAAGTCCGGCTCGCCGACGAGAAAGCCCGCGCCGCGAAAAACGCCGAGCCGAGCGACGGCCGCGCGGGGCAGCAAGCGCGCCGCCGCGCCGGCGAAGAGCAAACCATCGCGCGAGCGAGGCCGCGAGGTCGAACGCCAGCAGCGCGAGGGAGAAAAGAAGCTGCGCATCAAACCCAAGGCGCCGGCGAAAGCCCCGCCGAATCCCAGCGACCTCGAACGTCCGGCGCCGAACGAACCGGTCCGTATTCAGCCCCCGACGCCCCGTTTCGCGAAGGGTCGCCGGAAATCGGAAGCCGAAACGTCGGACGAGGAGCCGCCGGTCCGCGACGAGGAGACCGCGGCGACGAACGTCGACGCGGAGGCACGGCGCGCCGAGACGAGCCGGGAACGCCAGCGCCTCCGCGGAGACCCCGAGCGGAAGCGCAACGTCGATCGGGCGCCGGACGCCAATCGTTGGGTTCACCAGCGCGCGACCGAGCGCCGCGGCGGCCTCTGGCAAACGCACGGCCACTCGTTCCGCGGGCGTTAGCGGGTCGGGCGCTCTCCGGCGGCAAAACCGCCGAGCGCTCGCATTCGCTCGCTCGTGAACGGACCCGCCCGACGTGATACCGTTCCGGCATGCGCCCCGGAGCGGGGAGTACGACCGTAACGGAGGCGAGCTCGCCACGCCACGCGGCCGCCTCGCCGTCACTGTCCCTTACCTGGGTGTTTCCGAGACCCACGGAAGCACCCGTAAGCTTCGCGCTCGCCGATGGTGCCGAGCTCGACATCGGTAGGGACGAGGGGTTGGCGGTCCGCCTGAGCGGCGGCGACGTATCCCGCCGCCACGCAACGCTCCGTCGAGCCGGCTCCGAAGTCGTCATCGCCGATCTCGGGAGCCGAAATGGCGTGCATGTGAACGGGCGAGCGGTGAGCTCGGCAGCGCTCGGCGCGGGCGACGTCGTTCGGCTCGGGGGCTGGGTGGGCGTCGTGAGCACGGGACCGGGAGCATTTTCCGAGATTGCGCCCGAACTGTTCGGCGGTCCGGTACTCGCCGAAGCGGTCGCGCCGCTCCGAAAAGCGGCCGAGAGCGATCTCGCCGTCGTGCTCGAAGGCGAAACCGGCACCGGAAAAGAGGTGGTCACGCGCGCGCTCCACGCGTGGAGCAAGCGTGCCGGGCCGCTCGTCGCGGTCAATTGCGCGTCTCTGCCCGAAGGGCTCGCCGAAGCCGAGCTCTTCGGCTACCGGCGCGGCGCGTTTACGGGGGCCGAGCGCGCGAGCCCCGGATTCTTCCGGAGCGCCGAGGGCGGAACGCTGCTCCTCGACGAAGTGAGCGATCTGCCGATGCCCGTTCAAGCGAAACTCCTCCGCGTGCTCGAGCAGCGCGAGGTGCAGCCGCTCGGCGAGACGCGCGCCGTACCAATCGACGTACGCATCGTGGTCGCAGGGCAGAGCTCGCTCGAGCGAGACGTGCGGGACGGGCGTTTTCGGGCCGATCTCTACGCGCGCCTCGAAGGGATCACCGTTCGGCTACCGCCGCTGCGGAAACGCCGCGAGGACGTCCTGCCGCTCTTCTCGCGATTTTTGAGCCGGGAAACCGGCGGTCGCGCCCCCGCCGTCGAAGCCGACCTGGTCGAACGGCTCGTCGTCTACGACTGGCCGTTCAACGTTCGCGAGCTCGTCTTGCTCGTGCGGCGTCTGCTCGTGCTCCACGGAACGGAATCTGCGCTCGCTGCGGCGCACCTGCCGGAGCGCATGAGCGAGAGCGCGCCGACGGAATCGTCGCCGCGAGCGGCGCGCGAGCCCGCGGCCGGTGAACCCATCGAGCTTCCCGCGCTGCTCGTCGCGCTCCGCACGGCGGGAGGCAACGTGGCGAGGGCTTCGGCGATCCTCGGCATCACGCGCCAGCGCGCCTACCGGCTGATGGACGGCCACGGCGTGGACCTCGAAGCGATCCGTAGCCACGAGGACTGCCGGTGACCGAACGCGGGGAGGAGCGGCGCGTCGGAGAGCTCGTGGGCGGAAAGTACCGGCTCGTGCGCTTCATCGCCGCGGGCGGCATGGGCGTCGTCTACGAGGCGCAGCACCGAGTGGTGAAGCGCCGCTTCGCCGTGAAGTTTCTGCGGCCCGAGCTCACCGAGAAGCGCGAGAGCCTGGCGCGGTTTCAGCGTGAAGCCGAGGCTGCCGGGGCGCTCGAAAGCGAGCACGTCGCGGCGGCCGTCGATTTCGGCGTCGCCGCGGACGGCTCGCCGTTCATCGTGATGGAGTACCTCACGGGCGAAAGCCTCGCCGCGCTCGTCGAGCGCGAGGGCCCCCTGCCGCTCGAGCGTGCCGCGGATCTCGTGCGGCAGGCGTGCCGCGGCGTTCAAACCGCGCACGCGGCGGGCATCGTGCATCGCGATTTGAAACCGCACAATCTCTATCTCTGTCGCCGCGAAGACGGCACGGACCTCGTGAAGGTGCTCGACTTCGGCGTCGCCAAGCTCGAAGCGACCGACCGGGGCGATACCGCGACGCGCACGGGGACCGTGCTCGGGACGCCGTCGTCCATGTCGCCCGAGCAGGCGCGCGGCGAAAAGACCATCGATCATCGCGCGGACGTCTATGCGCTCGGCGCGGTGGCGTACGAGCTCGTCTCCGGTCGAAAGCCGCACCCGGGCGAGACGCACAACGCGATTTTGCATCACATCGCGACCCAGCCCGCCCTCCCTCTCGACTTCGTCGAGCCGGCCCTGCCGACGTCGCTCGTCGAAGCGATCGAGCGCGCGCTTTCGCCCGAGCCCGCTGCCCGCTTCGATTCGGCGGACGACCTCGCGCGCGCCTTAGCTCCATTCGCCGAGCGCCGCGTCTGGCCCGCACCCGAGCGCCCCGCGTCGAGCCCCCGAAACGACGCCGTTTCGCCCACCGAGCTCGCGCCGAACTCCGCCGGACGCGCGCGCGTGCCTCCTCCCGCGCTCGCGCGCTCGCGCCCGGAAGCGACGTCGAGGCGCGCGACCAAGGCGACGCTCGTCGTGCTCGCGGCGCTCGCGGCGCTCGTTGTCTGGCTCACGGGGCGCACCTCGGCGGGACCCGATGCCGCCGCCTCCGCTCCGTCCGCGCTCTTGGCCGCGCGGCCCCGCGCCGCCGAAGTGAACGCGACCGAAGCGCCGCTGCCCGTTACCGTTCACACCGAGCCGGCGCCGCCCGCGAGCTTCGCGCCGCCCCACGGGACGGCGCGCGTGCGGGCGCCGCGGCCGAAACCGACGAATGCCGAATCATCTCCCGTTCCCGTCGTGAACGCTCCCGAGCCGGCGGCGAGCACGCGGCCGCTCGCCTTCGATCGACAGAACCCTTATGATTGAGGGTGAGTTCCGGTAGAGGGGCGTCCTACTTGGCACGGCTCGTGCAGCGTAAAGTGAGCTTCCAGTCGTGAGGGTTCACGGCTTCATCCTTTTTGCTTTCCTCGCGTCGAGCATCGCCCCGAGCGCTCATGCTGAGGCCGACCCTCGCGCCGAAGCACGAGCCCACTACGAACGCGGGATCGCCCTCGCGGAACGGCGCTCGTACGACGAGGCGCTCGTCGAGTTCCGTCGCGCGTACGACCAGAGCCCCCATTTCGCCGTTCTCTACAACATCGGGCTCTGCCACCTCGGGCTCGATCGCTCGACGGAAGCGCTCGACGCGTTCCGGCGTTACCTCGCGGAAGGCGGGGCGGAGGTTCCGCCGGACCGCCGCGTGCAGGTCGAAACGCAGATCGCAGAGCTCGAGTCGCGCTTCGCCGAGCTCACCATCACCGCCGATCGCCCGGGAACGGTCGTCGCCATCGACGGAAAAGAGCTCGGGCGCACGCCCCTCGCGCGACCCATTCGCGTGCCCCCGGGTGCGCACGACATTTCCGCGACGCTCGACGGCGTTCCCGTGCTGAACCGCCGGATCGAGCTCGCCGCCGCCGAACGACGCACCATCGACGTCGCGTTCGCTCCGGCGACGGTCCCAGCCGCTCCCCCGAGCCCGGCATCCGCCGCTCCGCCACCGCTCGCGCTCGAGCCGCCGGGCCGCGAAAAACCCGACGAATTCGGTCCGCTT
>DASUTR010001039.1:0-3423 GCA_036374535.1 Polyangiaceae bacterium | reverse complement strand
CCAAACCCCGCTCGCCGCGGAAATCGCGCTGGCCCGCCGCGCTCGCGGAGCGCTCGGCAGACCTCGTCGTCGGCTACGCGGAAACGAACGCGTGGCCCCGGGGCACACCGCTCGGCGTGGGCTCGGAGGTCGTTCACCTCGTCGCTGAGCGCGTCGCGAGCGGCGAACGCTTCGAGGCGTTCGTTCGCCCGCGCCGTCCGCTCGCGCCGTCGTTCACGCACCACACGTCCCTTGCGCCCGAAACGGTGCTCTTCGGTCTCGGCTTCACGGAGTTCCTCGAGCGCTGGCGCGCGTTCGTGCGCCCGGGCGACCTTCTCGGCGGCTGGGGCTACTTCTGGTCCGAAGCGCTGCGCAGCGAAGGCGTACCGCTCCCCGAACGCCTCGATTTGCGCTTCGCCGCGCGGCGAGCGCTGCGCGCACGCCCGGGCGACGTGGAAGCCTGCGCCGACGCGCTCGACGCTCCGCTCGAACCTGCTTGGGCACCCGGGCGCACCGGACGGCGCGCCACGGCGGCCGTCCGCGTGGCGCGCGCGCTCATCCGACTCGCCGGCGAGTGACTACGGACCGAGGTAGCAGGTCGCTACGCAGCTGTCCCAGTTCGTCTGCCATGCCACGGCGTCCTTGGCCGGATCGAAAAGATCCATCGGCTCGAGGCAGTCGAGGCGGAAGCGAATGTTCTGGAAATTGACGCTGCCGGTCGGAACGCTGCAGATTTCCGACGCGCAGTTGTCGTTGTCGTCGATTCCGTTGTTCGCGCTGCACGAGCGGCGTTGCCCCACGGCCTGTTTGCCGTCCGGTGGCGCGCTGATCGTCTCGCGGCACTGGCTCTTCAGCGCCGTCACGGCTCCGCAGGAGTTCGCGCGGTTACGATGACCGACCGTTTCGCCGTAGGCCCAGGTCGGGTGGTAGTAGCCGAACTCGAGGTACGGATCGTCGTTGCTCACGAAAACGTCGTCTTCGAGCCATTCCATCGCGTCGATTTCTACGCCGGGTCCGTTGGTCGAGATGACGAATCCCGGGAATGCGCCGGCACACAGCGCGGCGCAAGCTCCGGATCCCCTCCGCGTGCACTCGTGATCGGGCGCCGCTTGCTCGAATCTCGTCTCGAAGTCGCGGAACACCTTGAAGAGCTCGAGATCGGGCGGCTCGCGAGAGATCCCGACGTCGCCTTCGGGCGAATCTTGAGTGGCGGGCCGAACGGTCGCCTTCGCGAACTCGGCCTTCTTGTCATCGACGGACGAGCGTCGAATGCCGACTCGCTCCCAAGCGGGGCATTGTTCCTGTTTGATTCCCGTTCGAGCGAACGCCTCGCGCCAGCGCGCCCAGCGACCCCCGATGCACTCCGCGGCGTTTGCCATCACGAAATGCCCGTCGCGGCGCGGTAGCTGAAGCGACAGGTAGGCGCGGATGGAGCCATCCTTGTCGAGCTCGCGTGCCTCGGGATTCGTACACTCGAAGTTGTCGGGTAGGCCGAGAATGCCCTGGCGGAGCACGAACGAATCGGGACCGATCGTTCCCGTACACTCGACCATGAGCGTCGCGAGCGCGGCCATCACGTTGCCGAGCCCGTCATTGTCGAAGAGGAGCGCCAATTGCCCGCCCTCGACGAGCTCGGCGTCCCGCAGCGGAACGTGCGCCTGTGTCGTCAGCAAGAACCGGCTCGGACCGAGAATGTCCGACGCGTCGAGAATGCCGGACGACTCCTCGTCGTTCGTGAGAAACGTCGCGGAGCCGGGTCCGAAGAAGCTCGGATCGTGCCGCGACACCTCGCTGAGCTGGTCGGACGCGATGTCGTAGCGCCAGATCCCCGCGAGGTAGTCGGTCGGGCCGGGGTCCTCTTGCAGGTAGACGTGGCCCTTCTTGTCGATCGCGACGCCGTCGAGCATGTGCTGCCCCTCCCCACCGTCGAGCAACATTTCGATGAGGCCCCCTTGCGCGGGGTTCGCGGCGTCGAAGAAGCGTAGCCGGTAGAGCCGGCTCGGCAGCTGGAAGGCCGCTTTCGTCACGAAGTAGAAGTCGTTCGGGCTGTTGGGATCCCACGCGCCGTCCGCGGGGACCTGAAAGCCGGTCACGAGGGCCCGCACGCTCTCGGCCTGAAGGGCTGCGCCGCTCTTCGTGTCGACGTTGCCGAGCGACGCGAGCTCGAACGTCCCGTCCGGAATGCCGGCTGCGGCGTCCTCCGCGGCGACGCCACGAATGCGTAGACCGAAGAGCTCTCCGTTGGTGAGACCGGCGCGCTCCATGGGGCCGCCGTCCTTCTTCTTCTCGCCGAGATAGACGTAGAGTTGGCCGCCCGCGCTGCCGTCGGTGCCGATGACGACCGTACGCTTTCCGGTCCCGGGATTGGGAACGACGCTTTCCCAATTCGCTTTCCCCATGCGGGGAAACTCGAACGAGACGCCGTCCATACCGTGAACCCAAGCGCGACCCTCGTCGCCGATCTGTTCGCCGTTGAACAGCAGATGGCCGTCGAACCCGAGCTCCGAAGCGACATCGTAGAGCGCCGAGCCCGCCGGGAGATCGGCCGAAGCGAACCGACCGAAGGGAACGCCCGCCGAAGGCTCGGTGTAGCCGCCGGTATCGAGGCTCCACTTCGCGACCTTTTGGATGAGATCCGCGCCCGCGAGCACCGCGAGGTCCGACTTTCGGATTCGCCACTTCGACACGAACGCGCCGCGCGCGCCGTGCGCGCGGACGATGCCCGAGTTCACGCCGAGCCCGTGATTGGCGAGCAGCGTGAAGGTGCCGTCACCGTTGTCGAACGCGCCGAGCCCGTCCGGTGCTCCGACCATGCGATAGCGGCTGCCGTCGGGCTTCGGGTTCGGGCTGTCACCCGTCGTGAGGATCGCCGCCTGCTTCACGGGACAGCCGAGCGGGGTCAAGAACGGAGCCTCGCTGCTGTGCACGCCCCCGCCCGGCGGCGGGTCGCTGCCCTTCGGGCCGTTGCCGTCGCCGAAGTCGATGCCCACCGTGGCTTTCCCGTTGTGGATCATGCTGAGCGCCACGTGGGTAAGCACGCCGGCCTTGATGTTCGCGGCCACCGGCTCGCTGTACCAAGTGGGATCGGCGCCCGCGTTCAGGTTCTCGCACGTCGCCGCGAAAGCGTGCGCCGTGAAGGTGTCCTTTCCGACCGGGAGCCCCTCGAGCCGAAAGACCGAACGCTGCCCGGTCGTGACGGGGAACTTGCGCACGTCGCTGCGACTCGGACCATCGACGGTCAGCCGCACGCAGCGCACGTCGCTCGGTGTGTTCGTGAGCTCGATTTGCGCCTCACCGACGTCTTCGTGCCGGCTCTGCTCGCTTTCCGAGCAACCCGTCGAGAGCAAGAAGATGGACCCTCCCACCGCGCTTGCCCCCCACATTCCGAACCGTTGCCACGAAGCACGCAGCGACATCGCGAACCTCCTTTTTCGCTCGAGACCG
>DASUTR010001038.1:0-14847 GCA_036374535.1 Polyangiaceae bacterium | reverse complement strand
CTCGAAAAATCGGGACAGGACGAGGTGAGCCTCACCGCGCTCTCGACCGCCGACGTGAGCTCCATTTCGCCGCTCATCAAGAAGCTCGCCGAGAAGACGGCGCCCGAACGTGTGAGCCTCGGCGTCGCGTCGCTCCGCGCGTACGGCCTCGCCGAGGACCTGCTCGACGAGCTCGGGCGCGTGCGCGCGAGCGGGCTCACCTTCGCGCCCGAGGCGGGGACGCAGCGCATGCGCGACGTCATCAACAAGAACGTCACCGAAGCGCAGCTGCTCGAGACCGCGGAGCGCGCCTTCTCGCGCGGCTTCGACAAGATGAAGCTCTACTTCATCGTCGGCCTGCCCACCGAGGAAGACGAGGACGTGCTCGGCATCGTCCACGTCGGCCGGAACGCACTCGCCGTCGGCAAGAAGCTCGGACGCAACGTGAAGGTGACGGTCAGCGTCTCGACGCACGTGCCCAAGCCGCATACGCCGTTCCAGTGGTGCGCCATGGATCCGCTCGCGGAAATCGAGCGCAAACAGCGCGTGCTGCGCGACACCGTGCGCCAGGTGCGCGGGCTGAATTTGCGCCTGCACGACGCGCCGACGAGCGTGCTCGAGGGCATTCTCGCCCGCGGCGATCGGCGGCTCGCCAACGTCGTCGAGCGCGCCTACCTCAACGGGGCGCGCTTCGATTCGTGGGACGACCATCTGAAGCTCGACGTGTGGCAAGAGGCGCTCGAGCATTTCCGCGTCGAAACGTCGCCGATGCTCGGAACCATCCCCGTCGCGGCGCGTGTCCCGTGGGATCATTTCGACATCGGGCTCGAAAAGGGCTTCCTCGAGCGCGAGTACCGGCGCGCCGTGCGCGGGCGTTCGAGCCCGCCGTGCGGCAAGGTCGTCGGCCAATTCATCCATGCGACCAACGTGAAGGACGCCGAGGCCGAGAAGCGACGCCTCGTTTGCTACGACTGTGGTGTCGCCTGCGACCTCGGCAAGATGCGCGAGGAACGGCTCGTGTTCCTGCGCAGGCTCGGCGCCGAAGAACCGCCGCCGCCGAAGTCCGAGCCGGCCGCGACGGAGGCGAGCGAAGCGCCCGACCTCGCGCTGTCGTCCGAGCCGCGCACCTCGCGGCGAAAGATGCGCCCGGAAGCGTTCCGTCCCGCGCGGACGGGCGGGGCGCCGAAGAGTTATCGGCTGCGCTTCGAGAAGACCGGCGCGGGAGCGCTCCTCGGTCATCTCGACCTCGCGCGCGAGTTGCCGCGCGCGATCCGCCGCGCCGGGCTCCGCATCCGGTACAGCGAGGGCTATCATCCGAAGGCCGACATGTCGTTCGGGCCGGCGCTTTCTCTCGGTGTCGCGAGCCTCGACGAATACGTCGACACGAAGCTCATCGACGCGCCGCCGTGCGCCGAGCTCGTGGCGCGCCTGCGCGACGCATCCGCGCCGGGCCTCGCCTTTCTCGACGCCGTCGAGCTCACGCGCGACGATCCGGCGGTTTCGACCATCGTCACGGCGGCCCGTTACGCCGTGGCCGTCGCCGAAAGCACGCTCGCGCCGCTCGGCGGAGCCGACGCGCTGGGCCGGCGCATCGCGGAGTTCGTCGATCGGAGCGAAGCTCGCGTGCGCCGTGACGTGAGCGGCGTCGGTAAGATCGTCGACGTGCGGAGCTTCGTGAAGAGCATCGCGCTCGCCGGCGACGCGTCGCACGAAGCGATCGCGCGCGCCGGCATCGTCGGGCGCGTCGTCCCGTTCGACGTGACGATCGCGATCAGCCCGAACGGCTCCGCCAAGGTGAGCGAGGTCGTCGAAGCGCTCTTCGGCGCGCCGCTCGACCATCTCGGCGTGCGCGTCGCGCTCGTCGCCGGCACGACGAGCCCCTTCGACGTGCTCGCGCATCGTCGCGAACGTCGACCGGAGCTCCAGGCGCAGATTTGAGACGAGAGGCGCGCGACGGAGCGCGCGCCCGTCGGGTTCCACCCCCAACGGAGGCCGACCGGTCGGGACGCGGCTTCGACGAAACGCGCGAGCGTGCGGCTCCAATGTGGTTGTCGGGCGCACAGCAGAATTCGGGGAAACGACCGCTCCGTTCCCAGTAGCGAACACGGTCGGAGTAAAGGATGATTTGGAATCATGGGTGCACCGAGCCGTCCCGCTCCGGGAGCGCGTCCGCCGAAGCCGGCGTCGCGCATCTCGAATCGAGCGGCGCCGCTCCCGCACTCGCGAGGGCGCGCGAGTGTCCCGCCGAAAGGACGTGTCCTCGGGGCTCCCATCGCGCCGCTCACCGCCTCGATGCCCGGTCTCGACCAGATTCCGAAGCCTCCCGCGCTTCCGACGATCGGATTCGGCTCGCCCTTCAAGCTCGGAGCGGCGAACCCGGCGGCGACGAAACCCGCCGCCTCCCCTGCTGACGCGAGACCCGCGCTCGCTGCTGCGAAGCCCGCTGCCATTGCAGCTGCGAAGCCCGTTGCCGCGGCTGCAGGCAAACCGGCTCCTGCCGTCGCGGTGAAACCCGCGCTCGCTCCTGCCGTCGCGGTGAAACCCGCGCTCGTTCCGGCGGTCGCGGCCAATCCCGCGGCCCCTCCCGCCGCGGCGAGACCGGCGCAGGCGCTCGCGGCGCCGGAGCTCGTGAAGAACCCGCTCGTGGCAGCGGGCAGCGACGCTCCCGTCTCGTCCTCGAGTGACGAGCTCGATCCGACGGTGTTGCTCGTCGGAGCCGGCGAGAAGTTCACTCCCGCGTTCCAGGCGGCCCTCGCGCGCCATCGGGTTTTCGTCGAGATCGCGAACCCCGAAGCGGTGGTCGAGGCGGTGGTGACGACGGCGCCGGACCTCGTGCTCCTCATGGGCGAGGCCGCTCGCGACTGCGGCAGCGACCTCTTGGCGAAGCTCGCCGCGCTGCCGAGGAACTTCAGCGTTCCCGTCGTCATCCTCGAGGACGCCAACGAGCTCGACTCGAAACTCCGTGCCTTTCGTTCGGGCGCGACCGCGATCATTCCTCGCTCCGCCAGCGTCGACGCCACCGCCGAGCAAGTCGCGCGGCTGGCGCGCCAGATCCCGGAACAGGGGACCGAGCAAGTCGGCATGCTGGGAGAAGCGACGCTCGAAGATTTCGTGTCGGCGCTGTCGAAGCAGCTTCGCTCCGAGCTCGTGAGCGTCGTGTCGCCGGAGGGCAAGGAAGGCGAGGCCGTGCGGCTCGTGCTCGGTCGGGGTCGACCGCTCGCCGAGTTCATGGATCTCTTCGTCCGGCGTGTGCGCCGTCACGTGCTGCTCGCCGAGCCGCTGCGCTACGAGCTCGACGACCCCATCGGAACCACGGTCGCGGGCGAATCGCTGAGCCCCCGCAGCGAGCCGAAGAGCATCACGAATCTTCGCGTGATCCTCGCCGACGACGACACGCCGCGCGCCGACTCGGTCGCGCGAGAGCTCCGCAGCCGTGGCGCCACGGTGATCGTGACGGACCTCGATCCGACCGACGCGCGCTTCGAGCGACTGCGCCAGGTCGATCCGACCGTGTTGATGATCGGCGAGACGCACGTCCACGGAGCCGGCCATTCGCTGCTCCGGCGGATGCGGCAAGACACGCGCCTGCGCTGGGCCTCGCAGCTCGTGGTTCGGTGGGAAGACGTGTGGTCCGATCGCACGGGAGAGCTCGGTATCCAACGCTTCGAATCGACGCTCGCCGCTCTCGCCGAGCCGGAAGCGGCGATGAAGAGCCGTGCGGACGTGAAGGCCCCGTTCGACACGCGGCTCGAGACGATGGGGCCCGCGCGCTGCCTGCGCGCCCTCGCGGCGTGCGGACACGCGTTGCGAGTCAGCGTGCACAACCCGCGCGCCGAGATCACGGTGGATCTGTCGGACGGCCTCGTCGTCGGCGCTGCGGGTCGCGCGCTCGGAGACGCTCCGAAGACGTTCGAGGGAGCGAACGCGCTCGCGGCGCTGCTCTTGCTCGGCTCCGGACGCGTCCACGTCGAGGCCGTCGACCAACCGGCGTCCGCCAACATGATGGCGCCCGTCGACGTCGCCTTGAACATGGCGGACTCGGAAGCGCCTCCGATCGCGCCCTCGATACCCGTCGCCGGAACCGTCTCGATCCATCCGCCGTTCCAGGGCGCGCCGCTCGCGGAGCCACCACGCGAGCACGCTCCGCTTGCGCCGATTCCCACCATCCCGATTCACGGTCCGGCGGGACCGGAACCCCGCCGAGCGCTCTTGCCGACGGCCGAGACGCCGCCACCGCCGGCGCCGGTCGTAACGCCGGTTTCCGCCTTCGATCCCACCTTTCCGCCCGAGCCGGCGACGATGCCCGACGCCGGAAACCGCTACGGTCTCATGACCGCGCCCGCGCCCGCGCCCGCGCCGGCCGCCGCCCGCGAAGCCGCCGCGGCGCCGCCTTCGGCTCTCACCCCACCCGCCCCCGCGGCGATTGCGCCCGCGGCGATTGCGCCCGCGGCGGGTTTCCTGCCGGCGACGCCCTGGGCGCGCTTCCTCGCGCGAGCGAGCCGTTGGTACACCGAGCAAAACGCGCGCGTTCATGCGCCGCGCCTGTCGGTATCCACCGCGGGACTCTTGCTCCTGCTGGCCGTGTTTCAAGGCCTGCTCCTCGTCGCGGTCTACGCGGGTACGCGCGCGCTCACGCGGGCTTCGGCTGCCGCAGCCGCGGAACCCGCCTCGGCACCTGCTACCGCTCACACTCCGGCGCCCCCCGCTCCAAGGGCGAGCGATCCGCCCGCGCCCGCTCCGGTCGCCGCGCCCGCGCCACGCGACCCGGACGGCGCGGGCCAAAGCGTCGAAGACTGCAAGACGTTGCTCGCCGCCAATCCTCCTCAAGACGGCCACTATCCGGGCGCCGCCCAGGAACAATCGCGCCTCGGCCGCGCTGCCATCGTCCAAGGCAACCTCAAAGTGGCGCGGGAGTCCTACTGCCGTGCCGTGCACTGGGATGCGAAGAACCTAGATGTCTCCCTTCAGCTCGCGCAGGTGCTCCTGCTCGAGCGCGACGGAACGCAAGCGCTAGAGTATGCGGAACGCGCCGCCGCGATCGACGAGACCGTACCGCGCGTGCAAGAGGTGCTCGGCGATTCGTACGCGCGCGTCGGGGCCTACGAGGAGGCGCGGCGTGCGTGGTTCGCCGCCGCCGGGCTCGATCCGTCGAGCGCGGGAGCGACGCGCCGCCTCGTGTCGCGCGAACTGCGCCAAGCCGACCAAGCGCTGCGCAAGAGAAATCTCGTGATTGCCGAGAAGTTCTTCCGCCGCGCCGCCGTTCTCGAACCGGCGAGCACCTCCTCGATGGTGGGGCTCGCCTACGTGCTCGTGCAGCTCGAGGACACCCGCGGAGCCGCGTTCTGGGCGCGCCGCGCCGTGAAGCTCGCGCCGCGCAACGCATCCGCCCGCCTCGCGCTCGGCGACGCCCTGCACGCAGCGAAAGACACGCGCGCCGCCGTCGTCGAGTGGCGTGAAGCGAGCCTCCTCGACCCCACCAACAACGAAGCCCTGAAACGCCTCCGCCGCGCCGGCGCTTCACCGCGCTGACGCTCCGCGAAGGGCGCGAGGGGCGGCGGAACTCGAGGACTCAGCCGACGATTTTGATGCAGCGGGCGGCGAGATCGTTCGGACTGGCTTCGATGCCGTAGACGAGCCACTTTTCCGTGGCGGCCGAGACGTTGCGCATCTTCGCGTGAACGTGTTGTGCGACACCCCAGAGAAGGACATGGAACGTATCGCCGAGCTCCTCGGCGAGCGCCGCGAGCGCCAGGGGACGGATGGACGGATTCTTACCGTCGAGCACCACGACGACGCGCGGCGCGCCACCGCCCCCGACCCGCACGACGAGATCGCGGACGCCGCTCACCGGTTCGACGTGCGCGCGCTGGGCGAGCCACACGTTGAAGACGCGCAAGAGCTCCGCGTCGGTGCTGGCAACGAGCACGAGTGGGCGGCCGTCCGCGCTCGGTTCTACCGACGCCGTGCCGATCACTCCGAGCGCGCTCGCGGTGCCAGCCGGAAAATCGGCGGAGACGGGCTGACCGAGACCGCCGCGCCGAGCCCCGCGTCCCTCTCCGACGATCTCTCCTTGTCGCGTACGCCCGGCGGGAACCGTGGGCGAGATGGCGCGGAGCTCCCCTTCCGCCCACTGTGCATCCTTCGCCACCGCGCTGCCCGGCGAAAGGAAATCGCGTGACGGCATGGTCGAGCGCGACGGGCGGCGCGACGCGCCGACGGCATTGAGCTTCGTGCTCGGCTTGCGAACCGGCTCAACGGGCCGCGGCTCGCGTTCCTTCGCCGCCGCGTGCGGAGCGGCGATCGCGATGATGCGTTCGAGCTCGTTCGTCACCGATACGCCGAGCTCGGGTCCGAGCGAGTGCACCAGCGAGTCGTGGAGCGGCCCCTGCACGAAATCTCCGAGCGCCTCCGCGTCGTTCGGAACCTGCTGGACACGGCCGGCGGCGAGCGCGCGGGCGAGAATGGCGTCGCGAACCGAGGGGCTGACCACGCTGTCGAGCGTTTCTCTCACCGCGCTTGCGATGTTCCTACCGCCGGGTTTCGCCACGTTCGTCCGCTCCCACCGATGAACGTGTCCACCGGCCCGCGCTCGCCGAGCAGGACGAACGCGCAACGACGAGGATTGCACGCATCCCCGCTTCCGGCTAGTCGAAGCCGAATGCAAAAAGTCGTGGTCCGCCGACCCGGCGGGACGTCTCGCCTCGTTATCGAAGAAGCCGAAGACGTGCTCCCACAACCTCGGGAAGTGTGTGTCGCCGTAGGCGCGATCGGCGTGAATTTCGCGGATCTCGTGGTGCGTATGGGACTTTACAAGTCCGCGCGCGAGCTCGTCGGCTGGCCGATCACGCCCGGATTCGAAGTTGCGGGGACCGTAGCGGCCGTGGGCAGCGAGGTGACCGGGGTCGCGCCGGGTGACCGCGTGCTCGGCGTCACGCGCTTCGGCGGCTATGCGACCCGCATCTGTCTCCCGGAGTCACAAGTCCTTCGGATCCCGTCCGGCGTCGACATGGTGCAGGCCGCGACCTTTCCGGTCGCGTTTCTCACCGCGTGGTACGCGTTCGTCGAGCTCTGCCGGATTCGTCCGGGACAACGGGTGCTCGTGCACTCCGCGGCGGGCGGTGTCGGCGGCGCGCTCGTTCAGCTCGCCAAGCGCGCCGGCGCGCACGTCGTGGGAGTCGTGTCGGCGTCGCACAAGGTCCTCGCCGCGCGCGAGCACGGAGCGGACGTCGTCGTCGACAAAAGCGTCGAGTCGCTCTGGCCCGCCGCCGAGCGCGCCGCCCCCGCGGGTTTTCACGCCGTATTCGACGCGAACGGCAGCGAAACGCTGCGGCAGGGGTACCGGCACCTCGCGCCGACCGGTCGGCTCGTCGTCTACGGCTTCCACACCTTGCTCCGGCGCGGCAGCGATCGCCTGAACGTGTTCCGCGCCGCCGTCGAATGGCTCAAAATTCCGCGCTTCGATCCGCTCGACATGACGGACAAGAACTGCGGCGTGCTCGCCTTCAATCTCTCGTACCTGTTCGACGAGATCACGATGTTCCGGGAAGCGATGGAAGATCTCGTTTCCTCGCTCGAGCGCGGGGAGCTCCGCTGTCCGCGCGTCACCGAGGTACCGTTCGCCGAAGTCGGCTACGCCCACCGCCTGCTCCACGCGGGCGACAGCGTCGGCAAAATCGCGCTCGTCGTCTAGCGACTCAGTCGCACGAACCCGGATCGGCGATCGACGTCTCGATGTTGAACGTCGACTGGACGGTGTGGCGCTCCGCGAAGAAGAAGTGCAGGGGATAGATGTTGCCGGGAACCAGACCGTGCGATCCGGCAATCGCGTCGAGCTCGACGCTCGCGGAAAGCGGCTCGTGGAGCCCGCCGAGGTCGATGGCGAGCCGGCGGTTGACGAAAACCCACATGTCGTCGTCGCCGGTGAAGCTGAACACCTCGCCGCCGCGATACTCGAACGTCGTGCGCGCTTCGAGCGTGAAGTGATAGTTGTGCGGGTTCGTCTCGTTTCCGAAGAGCTGGCCGTCGATCGGGAAGAAGTCGTCGTCGTGGAACACGAAGAATCCCGGGATGTTGGCGGACGCCTCGAGCTGAAGCGTCAGGGGCGCCGGGTAATTGATGCCCTCGACCGAGCGATCGCGGTACCACTGGTCGAAATTCGCGCGGCCCGTCGTCGAGCTCGTCCGCGGCGCTGCACTCTGATAAACGGGCTTGTCGTCGGGCCCGAGCTCGAACTCGACGATGCCGAGATCCCCTTGACTCGCGCCGAGCTCGTCGAGCTCGAAATCCGGATGCGACTCGTAGAAGTCACGAATGGTCGCCTGCAACACGGGCGGCCGCGGTTGCGGCGCGTCACAGGCTCCCCAAACCCCGCCGTCGCACGTCTCGTGCCCGGATCCGCAGACGCTGCTGCAGTCGCGCATCACGATCGGCACGTCGCAGTCGCCCATCACGCCGTTCTCGCAGAGCATCTCGCCCGCGCCGCAATCGTTCGCGCACTCGAAGTAGGTCGGCGGCACCTCGCATTCGCCCCAATCGCCGTCCCTGCATCCCTGGACGCCGCTGCCGCAGCGGTTGTCACACGGCCGCTCGGCGAACGGGACCACGCACTCGCCCCACTCACCGTCGACGCACTCTTCGACACCCCGACCGCAAGCGTTCGTGCAGCCACGTTCGACCGCGGGCACCTCGCACTCACCGAAAAAGCCGTCCTCGCAGCGGCGAATACCCGCGCCGCAAACGTCGCGACAGGGCTTCTCTTCCCCTTCGACCGGGCACACCTCGGCCATCAGCATTTCGGTACGCGAACCGCAGCTCGTCCCGAGCCACGCGACCAGGGCGAAGAGGACGCTCGCCGACCCATGAGCTCGCATGCGACAGTCGGGAGGCGTAATGTCGGTCGTGCCCAAACGCAAGAAAGCGTTCCTCCCCCGAGCGATTCGATCCCCGGCGGGAGGCGGCGGACTGCTCGTAACTGCCGTGGCTCTCCTCGTGGGGGTCGCGTTCGCCGCCGCCCCCCGAACGGGCTACGCCGCCGAGCGAACGAGCATCGCCGTGCTCACGATGGGTCCCGGCGATCCCACGTTCTCGAAGTTCGGACACGACGCGATCGTGGTGCGCACCGAGGGCGAGCGGGCTCGCGTCTACAACTTCGGCACGTTTTCATTTCAGTCGAAGACGCTCTTCAGCGATTTTTTGAAGGGTCGGCTCCGATACTGGCTTTCGACGGCGACGCTCGAGGGCACGATGCGGGGATACCAACGCCAGAACCGGAGCCTGCTCCTGCAAGAGCTCGAGCTCGAACCGGCTGCGGCCGAGGAGCTCGCGCGAGCACTGGCAGAGAACGCGAAGCCCGAGAACAAGTACTATCTCTACGATCACTTCCGCGACAACTGCGCGACCCGCGTGCGCGACGCCATCGATCGCGCGAGCGGGGGCCGGGTGCGCCGCGCGCTCGATCGACCCGCCGAAGCCTCGTACCGCGACCACGCGCTCCGGCTCGTGGCGGACGATTTACCGCTCTATGTCGGCCTCGACCTCGGGCTCGGTCCGGCGGTCGACGTGCCGATCACCGAGTGGGACGAGGGTTTTTTGCCGGAGCGGCTCGCGGCGAGCCTGCGGAAGGTGACCGTCCGCGGCGCCGGAGGTGAGGTTCCGCTCGTGCGCCGCGAAAACGTCGCGTTCGAAGCCGAGCGCGAGCCCGTGCGCGAGCACGCGCCGCTCCGTGCGCCGTGGTTCCTGGCGCTCGGCGTCGCTCTCGGCGGTGCCCTCGCCGCGCTCTTCCGAAAAGAGACACGCGGAGCGCGCCTCGCCGCGGGGACGCTGCTCGCGTTCCTCGGTGCGGTGAGCGGCATCTTGGGCGCGCTGCTCGTGTTCCTCTGGGCGGCGACGAACAACGACGTCGCGCATCGCAACGCGAACGCGTTCCTCTCGCCGGCGGTGGCGCTCGCGCTCGTTCCAGCGGGTGTCGCCTTCGCGCTCGGACGCAGCAAGGCGAAACGTTTCGTCGAACGGACACTGCTCGCGTGCCTCGGGCTCGCGGTCATCGGCGTCGTGTTCGCGCTCGTCGTGGGGCACGACGTGTTCCGAACGGCGTCGCTGTTCGTGCCGCTCTGGGCCCTCGCGTGGGCGGGACTCCGCTTCGGCGCGCCGCGTGCGGCCGCGCTTCCGAGCAAGACCCCTTCGCGCGCAGGCGGCTAGAACGTGCCGCCGCCGCCGAAGTGGAGCGCCCAGATCCTCCCCTCGTCGAAGGAGAAACCGAGCGGCTCGTCGATGTTCAGCGTGAAGCGAGCGTTCAGGAATGCCGACTCGCTCACGTCGAAGCGGCCGTACGGCTCGAAGGCGAGAAACGTAGCGTCGGAGCCGCTTTCCGTCGGATACCACGCGAACGGGAGGCGCGCGCCGACGAGAACGGTCGGGCTCGCGTAGTAACCGAAGCCCGGCGCGAGCTGAATACTCGCCTCGACGTCGCCGCCGTCCGTGGGCACGTGCAACCCGAGCGCGCCGTCTCCCGAGAAAACGACCTGACCGCCGTATTCGATGCGCGAGGGTGTGACCACGCTGAGCGTTTCCGGGGCCCACAGGAAAATGTCCTGACCGCCGCGAGCCAGCGCGCCGAAGACGAGCGCCCCGAGCATGTCGTCCGAGGGATCGATGGTCCAGAGCCCGTACTGAACTGCGCCGCCGATCTTCATTCGCAGCGGACCTTGGGCGCGCAGGTAGTTGATGCCGAGGTGAAGGTTTCCGACACCGAATCCGCTTTCCCCGTCCGATTCTTCGTCGTCGGGCCCTTCCACGGTAACGGTGAAATCGTAGAACGCGAGCGGCAGCATCGCCTCGATCTCGAGGTTCGGCTGAATCTTCACACCGCCTCCGACGATGGCCGAAAAACTCCAGATACGCTGCGAGAACTCGATGTCGCCGAACGACGATGAGTCGCCGTACGAGTAGAACCCGAGCTCTCCGTACATGCGAAAGCCTTCCGCTCTCGAAATCGAAAGGCCCGCACCGAGCTGACCGTTCGGCGCCGCGAAGGTGTCGCCGATCCCGCCGTGCGGGACCATCATTGGCCCGAGCCCTGTCGTCGTTCCCGTCGCGCCGGCCGCCGCCTCTTGCCCGAAGGCGGCGGAGCTCGCGGTCAGCACCCAGAGCACCAAACAAGCGCGATTTCTCATGCGTTACCTCTCGGAGCGCGACACGCGCCTCCGCTTCGTATTGGTTTACGATAGTGGGGGCGACCCGGGAAAATTCTCGGGTACCGACGCGCTCGGCCTGCCGCCCGGAGCAAAAGCAAGCTCAGTCGAGCTTGATGCGCTTGTACTTGATACGCCGCGGCTGATCGGCGTCTTCCCCGAAGCGGCGCCGGCGATCCTCTTCGTACATGCGGTAGTTGCCCTCGAACCATTCGACGTGGCTGTCGCCTTCGAACGCGAGCATGTGCGTCGCGATGCGGTCGAGAAACCAGCGATCGTGGCTGATGATGACGGCGCAACCGGGAAACTCGAGCAGCGCCTCTTCGAGCGAGCGCAGCGTGTCGACGTCCAGATCGTTCGTCGGCTCGTCGAGCAAGAGCAGATTGCCGCCTTCCTTCAGGAGCTTGGCGAGATGCAAACGGTTGCGCTCGCCGCCCGAAAGCGACCCCACCTTCTTCTGCTGGTCGCTGCCCTTGAACCCGAACCAAGAGCAGTACGCGCGCGACGCGATCTCGCGCTTTCCGAGCTCGAGCTTCTCCTCACCGCCCGAAATCTCCTGCCACACGTTGTTGTCGGCCTTGAGCGAGCCGCGTGACTGATCGACGTACGCGATCTTCACGGTCTCGCCGATGCGCAGCTTGCCTGCGTCGGGCGCGTCTTGCCCGACGAGCATACGAAAGAGCGTCGTCTTGCCGGCTCCGTTCGGACCGATGACACCGACGATACCGCTCCGCGGCAGGCGGAACGAAAGGCCGTCGATGAGAAGGCGGTCTCCGAAGCCCTTCTTCAGCTGCTCGGCTTCGATCACCACCTCGCCGAGGCGCGGGCCCGGCGGGATCGAAATTTCGCCCGGATCGGTCGGCCCCTTGTTCGCCTTGCTCAAGAGCTCTTCGTACGCTTCGAGACGCGCCTTGCTCTTCGCCTGACGCGCGCGCGGCGAGGCCTGCACCCACTCGAGCTCTTGCTTCAGCTTGCGCTGGCGGGCGCTCTCCGACTTTTCCTCCTGCGCGAGGCGCGCCCGCTTCTGGTCGAGCCAGGACGAATAATTGCCCTTGAACGGATAGCCGCGGCCTCGATCGAGCTCGAGGATCCACTCCGCGACATTGTCGAGAAAGTAGCGATCGTGCGTCACGGCGACGACGGTGCCCGTGTACTCTTGGAGAAAGCGTTCGAGCCACGCGACGGACTCGGCGTCGAGGTGGTTCGTCGGCTCGTCGAGAATCAGCATGTCGGGACGGCTCAAGACGAGGCGACAGAGCGCGACGCGTCGCTTCTCACCGCCCGACAGCGTCTCGATCGCGGCGTCGCCGGGGGGCACACGCAGTGCTTCCATCGCGACGTCGACGCGCTGATCGAGGCTCCACGCGTCGATCGCGTCGATCTTGTCTTGGAGCGCGGCCTGCTTCTCGAGGAGCTTCGTCATCGCGTCGTCGCTCATCGGCTCGCCGAGCTTCATGCTGAGCTCCTCGAACCGTTTCACGAGCCCGCGGATGTCGCTCACTGCTTCGTCCACCGCCTCACGCACGGTCTTCGCGTCGCCGAGCTCGGGCTCTTGCGCGAAGTAGCCGATCTTGATGCCCTCGGCCGGGCGCGCTTCGCCGATGAAGTCCTTGTCGACGCCGGCCATGATGCGAAGCAGCGAGCTCTTGCCGGAGCCGTTCGAGCCGATGACGCCGATCTTCGCGCCGAAGAAGAAGGCGAGCGTGATGTTCTCGAGGACGCGCTTGTCCGGCGGGTGGACGCGCGTAACGTCCTGCATCGTGAAAATGAATTCGGCCATGGGCGAGCCGTTTCTAGCATGCCGGCGCCCTCGCCGCGCTAATGACACGGACAGCGGAAGGCGGCTCGTGTACGGTGCTGATGCGCTGAACGCGCCGCCCGGAGGTGGGAAGCGATCGTGAACGTCCTCCTCGTCAACCCGAATCGCGAGCAAATGCCGTGGCCGGTCGTACCGGTGGGCCTGTGCACGGTGGCGAGCGCGCTCCGGCGCGCAGGTCACGACGTCGACGTTCTCGACCTCACGTTTTCGCGTGACCTCCGGCGCGACGTCACGACGCGCGTGCGCGAGCGCTGCCCGGAGCTCGTCGGCCTCACCATCCGGAACATCGACAACTGCAACTTCGAAGCGCCGCACTTCTACCTCACGGAAATTCGCGACGAGGTCGTGCGGGCGCTGCGCGAAAGCGGCTCGACGGCGCCCGTGGTGGTCGGCGGTAGCGCCGTGAACGTGTCGCCGGGCGACACGCTGCGCTATCTCGAAGCCGACTACGCGCTCGTCGGAGAGGGCGAGGAAGCGCTCGTCGAGCTCGCGGGTGCTCTCGAAAACAAACGCGGCATCCACGGCGTGAAGGGACTGCTCGAGCCGGGCCGCGGCAGCACGAAGCCGCTCCCCGTTCTCGATACGGGCCGGCTGCTTCGCGGCGAACCACCGAACGGGCGCGCGGTCGTCCACGATTTCGCGAGCTCGGCGCGGAGCGAAGCGTACCGCTGGGTGGATCTTTCGAAGTATGCGGCGCAAGGCGGCCCCTACCCGATTCAGAGCAAGCGCGGCTGCGCGCTGAAGTGCTCGTATTGCGTCTACAACAACATCGAAGGCCACGCGTACCGGTTGCGACGTGCGCGCGAGGTGCTGGACGAGATCGAAGAGGCCGTGGAGCACGGGGTGCGCGCCGTCGACTTCGTGGATTCGACCTTCAACTTGCCGCTCTCGCACGCGCGCGACCTGTGCGAGGAGCTCGCGCGCCGCGCTCTCCCGGTCGAGCTTTCGACCATGGGCTTGAACCCCGCCGGCGTCACGCCCGAACTCGTGCAAGCGATGAAGCGCGCCGGCTTCAAGAGCGTGATGTGCACCCCCGAGAGCGCTGCGGAGGCGACCCTCGCGGGTTTGAACAAAGGCTTCAAGAAGCACGCCGTCGTCCGGGCCGCTCGCGCGCTCGGACAAGCCGGCATCCCCACCTACTGGTTTTTCATGCTGGGCGCACCCGGCGAGACCCTCGAAACCGTGCGCGAAACGCTCGCGTTCTGCGACGAGCACATTCCGAAGACCGACATGGTGTTGTTCTCGACGGGGATCCGCGTCTACGCCGGCACGCCGCTCGAGCGGACGTGCAAAGACATGGGCTGGTTCGCCGAGGACGATCCGCTCTTTTTTCCGTCGTGGTTCCTGTCACCGGGGCTCGAGCTCGGTGAGCTCTATTCGCTGCTCATGCGTGCGGCCGAGACCCATCCGAACTGGATGATGAACGCCGAAACCATCGTGAGCCCGCGGCGCGCGGCCATGATGAAGAGCGCGTTCCGCATGCTCGGTTGGAAAGGTCCGTTCTGGAAGCACCTGCCGAAGATGTTCGCCTGGGCGGGACGCGTCGGCGTGCGCCAGCGCGGGCTGCGAGTCCACCGCGAGAACCTCGCTCGCGTCACGAACGTGCAGCACCGCTCGTAGCGTTTCTTCCTAAGCCGCCCAGGTGCGCACCGCGGCGCGCCGGCTCGTGATTTTTCGACGCATGGTCTCGCGAAGCACGATGCCTTCGCGAAGCCCCCCCGTCGAAACGCGCACGGCGGGCGCTTCCAGGAGCTCGACGAGCGACGACAGCACCACGACGCCGGCTCCGAACACCGGCGCGCGCGCCGCGTCGACCCCGAGCATCTCGAGGTGACTCGGATCGCGCGCGGCGAGGTGCAC
>DASUTR010001037.1:0-3003 GCA_036374535.1 Polyangiaceae bacterium | reverse complement strand
GGCCGGCTTGTCCTCGGCGGAGCTCTCCGGAGCGCGGGTGAGGAGACCTGCCGCGAGGGCAATCGGAAACAGAACTCGGATTCTCGTCTTCATCGCTTGACCTGGGTTTCGACCCTAGATGGACGGGCTTAGCACCCGAATGATTCAGGGTTTGGGGGGCTTTGATGTGGGTGCCGGGGGAGCGGCGGAGGGCTTGGGGGCGGCGGCAGGCGCGGCCGAAGGCTTCGGCGCCGCCGGGGCCGCCGTAGGTTTGGGGCCGGCGGCTGGGGCGGCGGCAGGCTTCGGCGCTGCAGCCGTAGGGGCGGCAGCAGGCTTCGGCGCTGCAGCCGTAGGGGCGGTAGCAGGCTTCGGCGCCGCCGGGGCGGGTTTGGCCGTTGCGGCCGGCGCGACGGGAGCGGGTGCGGGAGGAGCAGCCGGCGCGGGGGCCGGCTTCGCCGCCGCGGGGGCCGAAGGGGCCGGAGCGGACTCGGGCTCGGGCTCCGGCAAAGCCTCCGGCTCGAAGAGCTGGTCGATCTGCGCGAGGTAACGCGCGGCGCGGCGCTTCGCGAGCTGATTCAAGAGGCGCTCGTCGGGGTTGATGTCCGAGGGCGCTTCGATGACCTTCGTGAGGAGCGCCTTGTAAAGCGCGCGGTCTTGCAGGGCGACCGCGACGATTTGCGCTTCGATCACCATGTACATGAGGTTCTTGCCGCCCGTCGCCTGAATCGCGACTTCGAACTCTTTCTTGGCGTCGGCGGGACGGCCGCCGAGCTGCGCCGGAGCCGTGCCGATGAGGCCCGCGCGAAGCGCGTGGGGCGCATGACCCATGAACGTATGATCGAGCGCGAACACCCGATCCGCGAGCGCCGTCACGAGCGGTAGATCGGCGAGCGCGTTCATGTCGTCGCGGTTCAGCCCGATGTAGCGCGCCCACGAGTACGCCGCCCAGAAGAGCGTCGGCACGTGCTCCTCGGCGTCGTCGAACTCCTTCAGGTATTCGGTCCACGCCGGCAGGCCGCGCTTGATGGCGCCCTCGGCTCCGCCGTCGTCGTCTTCCCAGAGCGTGAGGCTCCCGAGCGCGAGCTCGCGCGCGCGGCGGTATGCCATGCCTGCGCGCAGCCGGTAGCGCTCGGCGTTCGCTTCGTCGTCCTTCGCGAGCGCTTCCTCCATCCGGTCTTCCATGAAGCCGAAGCCGAACGAAGCGTAGGTGCGCGCGAGCAGGGCGCGAAGGTTCGTGTCGTCGGGGCGAATCTCGAGCAAGCCCTCGAGCGTCGTGATCGACGCGGGCATGCCCTGCTCGGCGAGCTCGACGTCTTCGTAGCGCTGCACCGCGGGAGCCGCGCGGCTGATCACTTTGACCGTCGTGCCGGCCGCGAGATCGGTCATGCAACCGAGCGCGGACCAGCCGAGAAGAATGAGCGGAATTCCGCGCAAGCAACGGTACATGCCCGGACCTCTAGCCTTCGGATCGACGCGCTGTCAAAAGCGCTCCGGTTTCGCAGTGTGCGCCGCAGGCACAGTGGCGCGCTGGGTGCATCGGCTGGCGTGCGCCCGAAACGCCGGTGGTCACGCCATCGCCAGAATTTTTCACGCTCAGGCGCGCCGGCGGGTGAGTGATGGAAGTCGGCGGTCGTGGATCACAAATCGACGAGTTCGCGCGGCTGGCACGGCGCTCTTTCTTGGGTTTTACTCCCCGAATGCATTTCGGAACCGGGCTTCTTTCTCACCGTGGTTCGCGGCCCTTCGCCGCTTTCTTCAAAACCGCTTCGTTCCTCGCGCTCACGAGCGCCCTCGCCGGCTGTAGCAGCGATTCCGGCGACGACGGCGGCGGAAGCGGCGGAAGCGGCGGAAGCGGCGGAAGCTCGTCGGCGAACATCGTCGCGCTCACGGACGAAAACCAATACCTGTCGACGAGCACGCTGACGCCGCCGGAGATCCTGACCGCGTCGGGCGAGGATCTGTCGATCTCGTGGGACGCGCTCACGACCGACATGCAATGCCACTCGATGGACCCCGCCGCAGACATCGGCAAGGTCGCGCTCCTCCGCTTCCGCGGCCTCACGAAAGAAGAAGCCGCCGAGCTCCTCACCGCCGGCGAGCTTCTGATGTCCGACATCGACGGCTACATTCAATACGAGACGGGCGAGTCGGTCACGAGCTGCAACCTCTCGGACCTCTCGAACCTCGGAACGCCGGTCGACATCACCGAGGAGTACCAGGCCAGCGAAACGAACGTGTACATGTTGCTGTGGGCGACCGGCACGCAGCCCGGCACCGGCGCCCGCGCGATGGTGTTCTTGCGTCCGGTCGAAGGTGAGCTGAACACCGAAGTGAACGCGGATCTGACGATGAGCTGCGACCCGGCCACCGGCGACGGTATCCTCACGTTCGACGCCGAGCTGCCTCCCGCGCTCGACGTTCCTGAGACGCACACCACGTTCGATTGGCGCGCCATCACGGTCGACGGCCTCGGCAACGAGATCGTCGCGGACAACATCGATCGCATCTTGCTCGCGTATTACGCGGACAAGACGCCCGAACAGCTCCAGCAGCAGATCTTCGACATCGAGATGATCGCCACCGACATCTGGGAAATCGAAGAATATGGCGGCGGCCGGCGCGCCGATCTGCGCAACGCGCGCCACCGCGAAACGAACGAGTTCTTCTCGGGCTTCGGTGACCGCACCGGCGGCACGTGGCTGCTCGGTCTGATGTGCTCGACCTGCCAGAACCCCGCGCCGGTCGTGCTGTCGGTGATCAATCCCGTTGCCGCGGAGTGAGGATGCGTCTCCTCAGCGGTCCAGCGTGCGCCGGGCGGCGCTTCGTGGCGCTCCTTTCACTCGCCGCTTCGGCCGCGGCTTGCGGCTCCGAAAGCGAAGAGATGGGACCGGAGGCGGTTTTCGAAGACGTGACCGCGGAAGTCAGCGAGAACGTCTCGACCGTCGTCACCGTGCGCTGGACTACGGAAGAGCCGAGCACGGGCTACGTGGAGTACGGGCCCACGAAAGACGTCGAGCTCGTCAC
>DASUTR010001036.1:0-10865 GCA_036374535.1 Polyangiaceae bacterium | reverse complement strand
GCTTGACACCTGGCGGACTCACGAAGTCGGCGCCGACGGCCGTACACTCCGCGGTCACGTCTTGCTGCAACACCGGTGAAACGGCCGAGCCGTCCGGCTCGAGCAACGTCGCCGGGATGAGCCCGTCGAAAGCGAGCGTGTAATCCTGCGTCAGCGCAGGCGTGAACTTGACGGCGCTTTGATTGGCACCTGGGGCACCAGGGAGGTTCACGGTGTAGAGTACGCGAGGCTGCGTGAACCGCGGGGAATCGCCGGTGAACGATAGGTTCGCTTCGGCGACGATCGGAGTACTGGGAGCGCCGGTTCCGTCGAGATCGCCGAACGGACCGACCCAACCGTGCCCACACGTGCTGTCGAGCGGCGCCGTGCCGAGCTCGCTGCCGCAGTTGAGCAGCGGAAACAAGGCATGCCCGAGGCCTTCGCCTTCGGAAACGGGCGAACCACAGCCGAACAGCGCCGCTCCGAACGCCGCCGCAAGCCAAACCGCTCCTCGCCGAGACCCAGTCGCCTGTACGTTCATCGCCATCTCCCGTTACCTTGGCCCTGTCTCGCGCCGACCGGAGCGCTCGAGCTCGTCGATGCGACCTTCCATCTGCGCCATCAAAGCGTCCTGATGCTCGAGTCTTGCTTCGAGCTTCGCTGCGCGGCGCTCGAGCTCTGCCCGCTCCGCGGCCGATGGCGCATGCTCGATGGCGCTCTTCATGGACGCGAGCGACCGACTAAAGTTCGCGTGCTCGAGCTTCGTGCCGGGTAAGCGAGCCCGCAGGAACGCGACCTCCGCCTCGCTGCTCGCGAACGCTGGTAGGTCTGGTAGCGACGCCACGATCGCCTCGCCGTCTGCCTTTGTCACGGGCTCTGGTGCGCTCGCCACCGACACGTTCGCGAGGACTCTCGCCTTCTCGGCGCTCACGACGTGCCGCGCTCGATTGCCCTCGGTACGCGGGGTAATGTTCTCGCCGGAGTGGCGCACTTCCGTCCGGCTCGCCTCGGGACCGGAGTCGAAGCGCCAGCGGGCGTTGCCGAGCGCAACTCCGAGCACGCAGACTGGCAAGGCGAGCCAGGCCGAGTGAGTCCAACGGAGACCCGAGAATCGAGCCGTCCCCATACTAGGCCTCGATTTCTGTGAGGGGGGTCGTGGAGCCGGTCGGAGGCTTGCTCGGGAAGTTCGGATTGATCGTGAGATCACCGACGGAAGTCGCTGCCGGATTGAACGCGTTCAGACAGGTAAGCAACACGTCGGACGTATTTCGCGCCGCCGGTTGGGTATCGAGATTCAGCGTTCCGAGCGCCGGATTGCCGGCAATGGCTTGGAAATGAATCCCGGGATGGACGAGATGTCCACGGCCGTGGCCGCCCAGCAGAATCGGCTGTCGGTTGATCATGTGCGACCCGTACGCGCAATCGCTGCTGGCGAAGAGGATCGTCGAGTCGAGGAGCGTCGTTCCGTTCGGCTCGACCTGCGCCTTGAGGGCGCGCATCCAATCACCGAACCGATTCATGATGTAGCGAATGTTCTGTTCGTAGGCGTTCTGGCCGTCGGCCCCGGTGCCCGACCGATTGTGACTCCAGCTGTGGTGCGTCTCTTCGTCTGTATTCCCGACATCGACGCCGAAAGTGACCTCGCCCGCGAGCGGCAAGAACAAGACCGACGCGACGCGGGTGACATCGCACGCAAAACTAATCGCGAGGAGCTGCGCCATGATGGAGTTGACGGTCGTCACCGGTTCGAACGGGCTCTGTGCCTCATTGGTTTCGGTGGGCTCGGACGGCGCGCTGCTGCACGCGATCGTTGCCTCGAGCTCGCGAAGTGCCTGCAAATGCGCGTCCATACGCAATTGATCGGCGGCGCCCAGGCGTCCGCGCATCTTGGTAATGTCTTGCTTGAGAAAGTCGAGCATCGACCCGCGCACGCCGGTCGGCTGGGAGGACATCCCGAATAGCGACGCCCAAAGCTTCTTGGGGTTCGACTCCCCCCGCTTGTAAACCAGCCCACCGGGCGGACCTTGCGCCGAAACATGCTGCGATGTTGCTCCCGAATCGGCCGGGCTGAACCCCTTCGTGACCTGAAATTGGAGCGAATGGACCGGGGTCGAACCCGCAAGGTGGTCCGCAATTACCTGGTCGATCGTCGGACCGCCGAAGTCGCTTGCGAATCCAGGCAAGTCCGGGCGGTCGATGTAGTCGTAACCCGTAAAAGCCGTGAGCCCTTCGTGGTGACTCTGGATTAGGCGCGCGGGGTTCTGCAAACCGGTGCAGACCGTGAGATAGTCCTTCACATCGGCCAGATCCTGCAGCAGCGGACTCAGCGCGTAGCTCGCCGAACCCGGCATGTTGGGCTCGAACAGGTCGAGCTGGACGCCGTTCCCGAAGAACCAAGATACGAAACGTCTCGGAAGGGGCGTTCCGGCAGCCAGAGCTTCCCCGTGGCTGTCGAGCATCGCCTCGAGCAGCGGTAGAGCCAGGACGGCCACTCCGCCGCCTTGGAGCGCGCCCCGCAGGAATGTCCGTCGATTCAGTGCGCCTTTTTTCGGAGTCATCGGTCGAACCTTTCTCAACGAGCGATTCCTGCTCATCAGCGCGGCGGTCCCACTTGACGGAACGCAGGGCTCGAAACGAGCTCGAGCAAGAGTGTTTGAATGAGGTATCCGCTCGTGCCGAACGCCTGGTCAATCGGAGCTAGCACCGGATCTTGACCAGGACCGGCACCCGCACCAACGGCATTTCGATACATCTGATCAACCCAGCACCGAGATACTAAGTCATCGAGAGCAACTGCGTTCGCCGCCCAGCTGCGGGCATCCGTGTACGTGCCGAAGTCAGTTCCGCCGAACAGCGGCACGGTGTCGAGCGCCGCGGTATTCACGTCGAGCGAAGGATTAACGGGTATCTCCTTGGTCCGGTGGCGACCGATCGCATCGAAACTCTCGAAGGCATACGCAAGCCTGTTCATGCTGAGATGACAACCGGCGCACGTAGGGTTGTTCTCCGTTGTTACTTCCATGAACTCACGGAGTGTGCCCGAGAGGTTCGACGGAATCGTCGTGTCCGCATCACGAGGTGGAGGCGGGACTTTGGGCTGACAGAATAGGTACTCGCTCGCAAACAGCCCGCGACGAACGATGGAATTACCTACAGGGTGTGAGTTGATCGCCAGCAGGGCCGGCATGGTCATTATGCCGGCCCGTTTTTGGTCGGGAGTGACAGTTGCGAAATCCACGAGACTCCACCCCGTCGCCGGCGCCGCAATGTTGTACACGGACTGAGCGAGCTCGGCGTTGACGAAGCGTCGTTCGTCCGTCAGCACCCCGAGAAAACTACGCGGGTTGTCGAACGCGAAATCGTGAACGAAACGCTGAACTTCTTCACGCATCGACGCAACGAGCGACGGCGTGAACACCGGGTACGCCGTGGCGTTCTTACCCTTCGTAGCCAGGAGCTTCAGCTGGAACAGTTCATCGATCTGGTCGTTGAAGCCGTCACGCGCGCCGGCCGACGAGAGGAGTGCGTTGGCTGCCGCTCGGATACCCTGGACGGTCGCGAGCTCACCCGACGCGGCGCGCGTGAGCTCGTCTTCGGAGGGGTAACGCCCCTTGAGGAATAGCGCCATGCGCGACGCAAGCTCGAACGCGTTCAAGTCGCGAACCATCGCTCCCTGCGGGTCACCCACCTCGACGCTATACAGAAAACTCGGAGCTTGGAGAATCGTGGCGATCAAGTACTTCAACCCGGCTTTGAGCTTGTCGCCGTCCGTCGCGGCTTCGGCCTCGCCGAGAAGCCCGATTTCGATCAACCGAGCTTTCGCGTCGTTCTGTAGAGGCAGCCGCCAAGCCAAGTACCCGATTCGGTGAGCGACTTCGCCATAACAATACTCTCGAAAAGCCGGATCAACGGGACCTTGGGTCACACACGGCGCGAGCTGGGCAAGCCGAGCTGGGGACGCTACAGCCGCTTCGGCCGAGGCAAGCGCACTCGCCTCGTATTGGGAGACCGCTACGCGATCGAGCGCCCGCTCGAACGCGTCCAGCGAAGCAATCGGGATCACCGGGTCGGACGGTGGCGCTGCCGCGTTCCCCGCCTCGGGCCCGAGGATCTCGGCAATCGTCCGCTTGTATTGCAAGGCCGTTAGCAACCGCGCCCCGCCGGGTGCGGGCTCGAACGTCGGCCCCGGCGCATCGAGCGACTCGACCTCCACTTGCCAACAGAGTGTCCATTCTCCCGGAATCCAGTCGACCGTGACGCAACTGTCGGTCAAATCGACGATATCTTGGTCCCAAGTGTTCTGTGGTTCGGGCGTTACGACACCCGTTGCCGGATCGAGCGTCAAGTCGAAAGAGATCGTGCGGTTAGAATTGAATGAATTGCCGACTACGGGGATCTTGATATTGATGGGCACGGACGCAGGTACAGGGTCCAAAACCATGAACTTGTACGAGTTCGCCTGCCAGCGCGCGATACTGGGCACGCATGAGGTCGGACACGAGTTCATTTCGTTCGGATAGTTGTACGTGACGGCCGAAACGTCGCTGAAGGGACAGCTTCCGCTCGTACCCGACCACCCGTAGACACCTCCACCGCCGCCGCACTCGAAGAGGTAGCCGGCGCGCGTGGTTCGTTTGCCCCCGATCGTCACATCGAATTCATGCCAGACATTCAGGTAAGGATTTCCGCCCTTGACCGTCATGGTCGTCGCACGAACACCGATTTTCGCGCGCATGGGTGGCGGCGGAGCCATCTGTTGTTGGCTCGTCGCGAGCGACTCACCGTCGGATCCGGCAGAGCAGGCGACGCCGAACGCTCCCAGCAGGGCCGGCGAAAGCACCGGAGCGACGACCCACCATCGTGTTTTTCGGAACGCACTCATCGTCGCACTCCTTCGATTCCACTGCCCACCACGATTCGGGCGCGCCGCACCCGAAGCACCTCGTCCAAGGAGTGTGTAGTGCACTGCTAGCAATGTTGTCAAGCACAGGTGATGTTGTGCTTGGAGATTTTGTCGAAGTGACCGGTCGTGTCCGTTCCATCGTGGAGAGTGTCCGGTCACTTCCGGTGTGAAAGCCCTTCAAACACGG
This sequence comes from Polyangiaceae bacterium, assembly GCA_036374535.1. GTDB lineage: Bacteria > Myxococcota_A > Polyangia > Polyangiales > Polyangiaceae > PMG-095. The sequence continues at coordinate 5,796 of DASUTR010001036.1, read as the reverse complement.
GCGCAATTTTGGAAGTTTCTCAACCAATCCTCAACGAGCGCGCATGATCGAGTTCGATGTACGCAAGTGATCGCATGTTTCTGCGAAACAGTTCTTGCGGATTGAAGCGCCAACCGACGGCCCGCTCCGCGGAATCTCGCGGAACAGCGATGACTCTCCAGCAACGGGAGTGCGGTGACATTCGCCTTCTCGGCGCGGGAAGGATCCGACCGTCAGCCGCCCGGTTGACCCAGGCGCACGGCTAGCCGCCTCGCGGAGACGAGCACTGCTGCGGCAAGGCCCGGGTTTGCTTGACGGTGGAGGTCCTCACGAGCATCATGACGACGAGGTCTTGATCTTCATGGATGTGGACGGGACGACGGCTGTGGGGAATCGTGCTGCGCGGCCCTTCGCTCGGCTAGCAGCTGCCTGGGTGGTGATTGGCCTCTTCCATGGCGGGTGTGGGGACTCCGGAGGTACCGCGACGGGCGACGCAGGTGCCGGCGGCAGCGGTAGCGGCACAGCCGGCAACTCGGGCTCGGGCCCCGAGGCAGGTGAAGGAGGCACCTCGTCGGAAGGGGGCGCGTCACCCTCCGGCGGAGCAGGCAATCGGGGTGGAAGCTCGGGTTCTTCCGGTCGCGGGGGCTCAGCGGGGACAGACAGCGGTGACGGCACCAACATGCCAGGAGTTTTGATCACGCCCGAAGGCGGCGAGATTCAAGACGAGAATGGAGAAGTCGTGGGTGACGGGCCCGAGTGGCTGCTGCTACTTTCCAGTCACTACGACGTCTATACCGAAGACCCGCTTCTGATGCATTGGGTCGGGCTGGTGAAGAACATCGGTCCAGACATCGTCTGTCCAGTGGGATTCAATCCAACATTCTATGATGATCAAGGTGTTGAGGTCCGGAGTTTCTTTGGAGGCCTGGTTTACGCGCCCCTTTACGTTCGCTCAGGCGACAATGTTCCGAGAACGTGTGTCGGACCTGGGGAGTTCGCGATGGCTGCTGCGCTCGACCACTCGAACCAGCCACCTGTCGATGTAGCTCGAGTGATCGAAGTTGGGTACTCGGCAAGCGGCGTGGCTTACTCCGATCTGTCTCCGAAAGAGTGGGTCGCGCTCAGCGCCGCAATGCTCGACGACCATGTCGTGAGCGGAACCGTCGTCAATGGCGATGACGAGCTTCGGTCGTGGAATCTGTATATCTTCGGGACGGTACAGTCGGAGGTGGGGAAGGTACCGCTCGGTTTTCAGTACGCTTCCAAAGGGGAACTGTCATCGACGATTTCACCTGGCGACGTGGACACGTTCGACGGCGACCCGCCTTTTCACGCGCCGGTGACAGGCTTTGAAGTCTATTACACGGTCCGACTGCCGTGACCGCCGTTGCGAACGGCTTACCTTCGGGAGAGGGCGCAACCAAGCCGAATCGCGACGGGCGCCGGACGCGAGTTGCGCCGCCGTCGTCGGCGTGTGCACAGCTCCGTTTTCAGCAACGGAAGCTGCACTGGTTTGCCACGCCGCGGCGAACGATGTGGACGATTGAAGAGCCATGACGGCGGCTTTCGACTTTTCGAGTCAACCACCCCTGCAGTTCGTGCTGGAGAGCGAGACGGGCGACCGTCGAGAACGGTTCACATGAAGTTGCATCCTCGTACGACTCCGTGGAAGTCGAGTAGCCGGAGGCGGCAAGCTCGTGATCCGGACTCGTGGGTCGCGCGTCTCGAGCCGCTCGCTGCCGTTCGCGAGCCGTTCACGGAGTGCCATCGGACGATCGTCAGGCGCGTGCTCGAATCGCACGTTGCCGAGCAGGGCAACCTGCTCGAGATCGGTGCTGGTTTCGGGCAGCTCGCGTCTTGGCTCGGCGTCACCGGAAGCCGCTTCGTTCATACGGAACCCGATGCCGGCGCGCTCGCGAAGCTCCGGTCGCGTCACCCGTCAGCCCGAACGGAGCAAGCTAGTGCCGAACGATTGCCGGTGCCCGACGCGAGCTGTACGGGGGTGATCGGTCTGTGCACGCTCGACGTGGTTGCGGATTTACGCGCCACCCTGAACGAGGCACGCCGTGTCCTCGCGCCAGGGGGAGTTCTCGTGCACCTCATGGATCTCGCGCCGAGCTTCGACGGCGAGCTTCGCGAGCTTGCGATGATGGGGAAGGTCGTACTGCCGAACCTCTTTTCGGATCCCAGCGAGGCTCGTTGGCCGGAAGATCTGCTGGTGACCGATTGGGCCGCGATGAAAGCGTTGCTCGCCGCGCTCGCGTCGCGGTCGCACCCGTTGCCACACGTGTTCGGGCACTACTTCGCCAATTACGAGCGCTCTTCGTTCGACGCCGCCGCAGCCGCACGACAATTCGAGGCCTTGTCGCGAGCTCCCGAAATGCGAGAGCTCCTGAAGACGATGCTCGCGAGCGGCTTTGCGCTCGGCCAGCGGCTGGGCGTTCCCGCGCCGCGCGGCACCCTGGTGTCTGCAGGGCGGAGGCTTTCCGATAGAATCGAACGGGCCGCGCGTGAAGCGGAGCTGAGTACCGAACGAAACGACGTCGAGTCGGCGTGGGCGCATGCACCTCGGGACACGAGCGGTTTCTTCTATCGAAGTCTGGCGCTGGGGCACGAGCGACGGAGCGACAGCGTCCCGCAACGCCTGCTGTGCGAAGATGCGGTGCTACCCGAGCCGACTGCGGGGCTCGTCGAAGCGAGCGTAGCCGTGTTCGTGGCGCGCGCGAATTGAACCGAGCCGCGATCCGGGGCGACCATGATAGAGTCATTGACAAGCGACATGCGACGAATCGGTTTCATGACTCGTGCCATGGTGATGATGTTCTGCGCTGGGTGCGCTGACGATGCCTCCCAGCCCGCACAAGGGCGCGGCGGTACCGGCGGGGCCGCCGCCGGAACGGAATCAGCCGGAGGCGGCACATCTGGCCGGGGCGGAGCCTCCGCCCAGGGTGGCGCGTCGGGCACAGCCGGAACGGGTCCAGGCGACATCGCGGAGCTTTCGGAGTTCATCGGCTGGATGGCCCGGCGGTATTGCGACCGACTCTACGAGTGCTGCTCGCCTTCGGACATCGCGAACAACCGTTTTGCCGGCCGGAGCGAAGACGAGTGCGCCGCGGCGGTCGAAGTCGTACTGGCCGGCTACGAGGACTCGGTTTCGCTCGAGCGCGTCGGGTTCGACGGCGCCCGTGCGGCAGGCTGCATAGCGGCTACCGCGACGCTCGCATGCGAGGAAGTGCGCGGAGCGCAGCGGCTACTCGGCGCGCTCGAATGCGAGGGCGCGTTCGAGCCTCTCGTGCCGCGCGGCGGCGAGTGCACCCAGGTGCATGAATGCGTCGACGGCACCTGTGACCGTCCGGTCGACGGCGGAACGTGCGTCGAGCGGAAGGTAGCCGACGAAGAATGCATGTATGATCACGAGTGCGCGAGTGGCTACTGCGATTTGAGCTCGACCACGTGCGCGTCCGAAGACCCACGTGAGCACTATTGCACTCTCACGTAGTCACTATTCCGACGCGCGGTCCAAGCGCAACAGGCAGACGCCCGTATCGCCGCCCGCGATGACGTTGTCGTTGCCGAGATCGAGCTCGCCCGTGAATTCGCCGGAAATCCAGATGCTTCCGCGCGCGTCGACGGCTGCCGAACGCCCCGTGAGCTTCCCTGACGCGCTCCGCGCGCTGCGGCCGAGTTCGCCGCTCGCGGACAGTTCGGCGAGGTAGTCGCGCTCGCCGAGATTGCCGGCGACGTAAAAGCGACCCTCGTTCGGGTCGGTCACGATCGCGTAGCTCGAACCGGTAGCAGCGGCGAGGCTCACCCAGCGAGCGTCGCCCGAGGGGGCGAGGCGGGCGAGAAAAGCCGAGCCGTCTCCTTCGTCAGCCGCGACCGACCCACCTCCCACGTTCGCGACGCCGCTGAGCCAGCCGGCCAAGAGCACGTCACCGTCGTCGAGCGCGGTCAGCGCCGTTGCGCCATCGAAAATCGTGCCTCCGAACGTGCGGCTGTCCAAGTGCTCGCCGTCCGGAGTGAAGCGGGCGATGAACCCGTTCGGCATCTTCGAGCTTCCGACCAGAGCGTCGGTTTCGAGATCGTCCCCGCCGAGATTCACGGATCCGTTGAACACGCCCGCCATCAACACGTCGCCGTCCGCCGTGACGACGACGGAGCTCGCGTACGCGGTGGACCCCACGTGTTCGAAAACCTTCGTCTCGAGCTCTTCTCCCTCGGCGTCGTACTTGGCGAGGAGCACGTACTCGTTCGGGAAGTCGTCGTCCGGAATGCGCGAGCCCGCGATGTAGATCGCGCCCGTGGCATCGACGGCGAGCCCTTCCGCGATCGTTCCCGCGCCGAACGCGAGCTCGCGCTCCTTCAGGACGTTGCCCGAAGCGTCGAGCCGAACGAGCAGCACGGAGTCAGTATGTTGGCCGGGAATGATCGACGTGGCGTCAGGGACGAACGGGGCGACCACCAGCACATCGCCGCCAGGTTCCACGACGACTGCGCTCGGCATTCCAGCCGACGGGAGCGGTGTCGTCCAGACGACGGCGCCATCGCGATCCAGCTCGGCCACGAACGCCTCCGCAACGACGCCAGAGGGAAACTCCGGAACACCCGCGAGCTCGGTATCGCTCGTCGCCCCCGCAATGACGATGCCCGTCCGGCTCGCCGCGAGTACCGGCGGCGTAGCGTTGAATGCGTCCCCGCTCGGAAGGGTCCAAGTGGCGCCGGGCGGAGGCACCGTGTCGAGTGGTCCGTTCGGATCCGAACCTGCTGCTCCACTTCCTGCTTCGCCGCCGGCCTGCCCGCTGCCACCCGAATCGCTGCCGCCACTCGACGAGCCGCCAGCAGAGGTCCCCCCGCCGCCCGCAGGACCCATGCCCGACGAATGACCGCCGCTGCCCGCATCGCCGCCTGATCCACCGGAGGCAGGATGTCCGGCGGGATCGGAGCTCGATTCCCCGCATCCCGACGCAAAAAAGAACGCGACCACCAGGACTGCGCCTCGATCCACCATTGCCGCAACGTTACCACGAGACGGGCGCGGCAGGTATTGGTGTAGGTTGCACGCGCGGTGCCGTCGTGAGCGACAACACCAGTATTGGACAAGCGGCAGCGAGCGCGCGAAAGATTTTCGACCTCGTCTGCCCCAGGTGCCGCCAGCCCGTCGAAGAGGGTTCGGACACGATGGAGTGCACGGGCTGCGGGCGAACGTACCCGAAGGTCGGAGGAATTCCGGTTCTGGTACCAGAACCCGAAGCGTTGATCGCCCACTGGTGCAAGCTCTTGCAGAAGTTCGATGAGGACATGAGGCGCGGGCTCGATGAGCTACTCGTGCGTTTCACGGCCGACGATCTTCCGGAGAAGACGCACACTCGCCTCAAGACGCTTCACCATCACTTGGGCCGGCATCGCGCGCGTCTCCTCGAGTTGCTGACCGATGCGGGGCTCGTCGTCGGCGGAGTCGAATCGTCTTCGTCCGGCGACGGCACGCTCAACCACGGCTCCCTCTTGGACTACTACGCCCAGATCCACCGCGATTGGGGTTGGGAAAGCGAGGGCTGCCGGGAAGCGCTCGAGGCTGCGGAAGCGGTCGGCTCGATCCTCGCTGATCACGAGCTCGGCAGGTTCCTCGTGCTCGGGGCCGGCGCATGCCGGCTAACCCGGGACCTTCATCATCGATACCGCGCAACCGCCACGCTGGCTCTCGACGTCGATCCGCTTCCGTTCGTCGTTGCCCAGCAACTTCTGCAGGGTCGAACGGTGCGCCTGTACGAGTTCCCACCCTGGCCGCTCGACTCCACGAAGTTGTTCGCCGACCGTTCG
>DASUTR010001035.1:0-9990 GCA_036374535.1 Polyangiaceae bacterium | reverse complement strand
TACGCCGCCATCGTCGAGCAGATCGCGACCGGCGCTCCCCGTCGCGACATTCTCGAAGCGATCGCGCGCTGGAAGCTCGAACCCGCGGAGCGGCGCCTCGGGCGCTTCGCCGAACGCGCCCGGAGCACCGCCCGGCGGCTCGGCAAGGACGTCGAAGTGTCCGTCGAGGCGAACGACGTGCGGCTCTGTTCCGAGACGTGGTCGCCCGTCTGGAATTCGCTCGGGCACGTCATCCGCAACGCCGTGGATCACGGCATCGAGGGGCGCGACGAGCGGGTTCGCGGCGGGAAACCGCCGGTCGGGCGCGTCACGCTGCGCACGATCGTGAAGTCCGGCCTGATTTCGATCGAGGTCGCGGACGACGGTCGCGGCGTCTCGTGGGAGCTCGTGGCCAAGAAAGCGCGCGCGGCGAACCTGCCGTGCGAAACACGCAGCGATCTCGTCGAGGCAATCTTCACGGACGGCTTGACCACCCGCGAGCACGCGACCGACGTTTCGGGCCGCGGTATCGGCATGGCGGCGGTGCGCGAAGCCTGCGCGAACCTCGGAGGCAGCGTCGAAATCGAGAGCGACCCGGCGCGCGGAACGCTCGTTCGTTGCAGTTTTCCCGAGACGCTGATGGGCGGTAGCGCGCTCGCGTCGCTCCGCGGTCGCGCCATCACCCCGACGATCGCCCCGGTGCCGTGATGCAGGCCGAAGCACCCAAACGCGTCATCCTGATCGACAGCTACGACGAGGCGCGCGAGGTGCTCGCGACGCGACTGCGGGCCCAGGGCTATGCCGTCGAGCCCGTCGGCGACTCCGCGACCGGCGCGGACATGGCGCTCGCGGCGCCGCCCTCGGCGATCGTCGCCGACCTCTGGATGCCAGGCGTGTCCGGCGTCCAGATCTGCCGCCTGCTTCGCTCGGAGGCCGCGACCGCCGACGTCCCCGTGATTCTCCGCGGCGAGACCGACGACCCGAAGAGCCGTTTTTGGGCCGAGCGGGCGGGCGCCGCGGCGTACGTGGTCAAGGGCCGCATGGGCGATCTCGTGCGAGCGCTCGGGCGCGCCATCACGGACGCGCCGGCGGGCGACGGCTTTTTCATGCAGCTCTCCGGTGGGTCCATCGACATTCGCGATCGCATCGCGCAGCACCTCGACAAGGCGTTGTTCGAATCCGTGATCGCCGCCGAGGTGCGCGCGCTCGCGAGCGCCGGGTCGTTCGATCGTCTGTTCGACCTCCTGTCGCAGCTGCTCTCGCAGGTCGGCGCGTATCGCTGGCTCGCGCTTTCGACGAGCTCGCCGTCGCACCTCGGTATCCACCATCACCCGTCGCTCGGCGACGCGGCGCTCTTCGAGGCGCGCGGAGCGCTCGGCGGCGTCGAGGTCGAGCCGTTCGTCGTGCGCGACGAAGACGCGCTCGCGAGCGCGGAAGCGCCCGTGACGCTCAAGGCGTCCGTGATCTTCGCGGGCACCGAGATCGGCCGGCTTGCCATGTCCGTGCCCTCGGCGATCGAGGCGGACGCGGCGAGCCTCGTTCCGCTCGTCGCTCGAGAGCTCGGCGGGCCGGTACGGATGACCGCGCTCGTCGAGGAATCGCAGCGCCAGGCGTCGACCGACCCGCTGACGGGACTGATGAACCGCCGCGCGTTCCTCGCCGCCATGGAGGGCGAGACGTCGCGCGCGGAGCGTCACGAGTACCCGCTCTGCGCGCTGCTCTTCGACGTGGATCACTTCAAGACCATCAACGATCGCCGCGGGCACGCCGCGGGCGATCTGGTACTTTCGGCGCTCGGTGCCATGCTCAAGGCGCTGCTGCGCAAGAGCGACTTCGCGGCGCGCTGGGGCGGCGAAGAGTTCGTCGTCGCGCTCACGAGCACCGATCTCGAAGGGGGGCGCGTGCTCGCCGAGCGGCTCCGCGTCGCCATCGAGCGGCTCGAAGTGCGGGACGCGAACGGCGAGCCTATCCCCGTGACCGCGTCGGTCGGGCTTTCGTGCTTTCGCGGGGGCGAGCCGACGCAGGACCTCATCGATCGCGCGGACCGTGCGATGTACGCCGCCAAGGTCGGCGGCAGGAACCGCCTCGTCGTGGACGCCGAGCGCGCGTCCGGCATTCCGCGGCAGAGAGCCGTCTAGTTCTCGGAAAGCCCCGAACGCTGCGTCAGCGCAGCGGGACACGCGACGCGCTCGTAGACGACGTTCGGATTGTCGGCGTTCGCGTACCAGCCGAGGAACCACTCGCAGCCCGCCATCAGCTCGGGCTTGTTCGCGAACGCGGACTGGCACATCTGCCGTACGCAGTTCGTGTCGCCGTTGCACGTGGTGCGGAAGCCGCCGTACTGCGCGCCGAGGTTCACGCTGCTGCCCCACTGATCATCGCAGGCGTTGAGCGCGCCCACACCGCCGCCGGGGATCAACAGATCGAACTGATCCTGCGCGACGCCACCGTTGTTGATGACCTGGACGATCATGTGCTTGCCGTTGATCGCCGTAACGCCGGGGTTCGAGCCGCTGTGACCCGTGCCGTTGAATTGCAGGTGAAAGCAGCGCCCGCAGACGTAGTTCGGGCCCGAGGCCGCGACGAAACCGTACGAGAGCTGTCCGCCGACGGACCACGGTGCTCCGTTCCAACACATGAACGCCGTCCCACCGCTCTCGCAGGCGTTGCGGGCGCCGAAGTTGCCGCCGAGGCTCTGATTCTGCTGGTTGCACGCCTGCATCGGCCCGCCGTTGTTGACGTTGGCGTCCCAGCCGCACGCGGGCTTGCAGCAATCCCAATAGCGCGAGACCCACGCCGTCTGACCGCCGTTGATGTTCGGCGGCGGCGCGACGGTGCCGCCCGTTCCTCCGGTCGCCGTTCCTCCGGTCGCCGTTCCTCCCGTGCTCGTGCCGCCCCGTCCCGCGCCGCCTCCGGTCGCCGTCCCTCCGGTCATCGCGCCGCCGGTGGTCGTTCCGCCCGTGGGGAACACGCCGCCCGTCGCCGTACCGCCGCTCGATACGCCGCCCGTGGGGAATACGCCGCCCGTCGCCGTGCCGCCGGTCGGAAATGCACCGCCCGTCGGGAACGCCCCTCCGGTCGCGGTGCCGCCGGTGCTGGTGCTTCCGCCCGACTCGGACCCGCCGCTCGGCGCCCCGCCCGTCGGGAACGCCCCTCCGGAACCGGTTCCAGAGCCGGCCGAGCCGGAGAGGCCGCCGTCCGGTGCGTTGCCCCCCGGGTCGAGCGATTCCCCACTCACGCACGCAATGAACAGGAGTCCTCCCACGGCGAGCGTGGTGATGGGCGCGCCCCACCCGGAACGTCGAAGCATCGTCATTACCTTTTCGATATCATTCGACGGGGGATCGCGCGAGTGCCTGCGGCACAATTCAGCCTGATCCAACCAGGTCGAACAGTTCCTGTTCCGGCGTGCCCGCGCACCGTGAAGACAGATATGAACGCCTCGTTGTGGCGACGCGCTGTTTCCCTGCTGTGATGCGGGGTCAGCCGCTCTGCAACGAGCCGGCGATTTCTCATTTTGGCCAGACGTTCACTTTTGTGAACCTCCGAAAGTGCGTCGAGCGTCCTCGCTCACTCGAGGGCTTCGCCGCCGTTCTCGACATTTTCTTTCGTGTACAGGCGCGTTCCGAGCGTGAGCGTTTTCGTGGGTTTTTTGCCCGAAAAAATCGCGACCGCGAGCTCCACCGCTTCGGCGCCGCCGGTCGGATAGAGAAACGTGGCGTCGAGAATTCCCTCGCGCACGTAGCGCACGCCTTCGTGCGGCAGCGCGTCGATGCCGATGAACTTCATCTCCTTCTCGCGGCCCGCCGCTTTCGCCGCGAGCCAAGCGCCGTGAGCGCCCGGATCGTTGTGCGCGTAGACGAGGTCGATCCGTTGGTGCGACGCGAGCGCCGATTCCATTTCCCTGCGCGCGTTCGGCTCGAGCCACTGCATGTCGGCTTCGAACACGACTTTCACGTCGGGGTTCTTCTCGAGCGCGAGCCCTTCGCGAAACCCCTCGTGGCGGTCGCGACCGGGCGTCGACGTCATGAGGCCCTTCAGCTCGACGACGTGCTTCTTGCCCGCGAGGAGTTTGGCCGCATGCTTGCCCGCTTCGCGCCCGATGCGGCGGTTGTCGGCGCCGATGAAGGTCGTGTAGTCGCCGCCGTCGACGGCCCGATCGAGGACGATCACCGGCGTGCCCTTCCGGTACACGTCGGCGACGGGCTTCGTGAGCGGCGCCGATTCCTTCGGCGAGATGATCAAGAGATCGATGCCCTGAGCGGCGAGCTCCTCGACTTGCGCGCGCTGCCGCAGTGAGTCGTTCTGCGCGTCCTTGAAGCGCACCTCGAGCTCGGGGTGCTTTTCGGCGGCCTTCGCGATGTCCGTGTTCATCTGCACGCGCCACGGCTCACCGAGGTTGCACTGGCTCATGCCGATGACGAAGCGACGGGGCGCCTTCTGCGATTCGGACGCCGCGGCGGACGGCGCGGGCGCGCTCTCGCGCTTACAGCCGGCGGTGAAAGCGAGTGCGCTCGCGACGAGCGCGACGGACGCCCGCGTCATTTGTTCTCGACGATACGGCTGTTCTTGAGCTCCCAACCGTACTGACCCTTCGTCAGGCTCGCCGAGCCGCGGATGCCTTCGACGTCGTAGCGATAGCGGACCGACGCCTTGTCGCCGGAGATCTCGAGCTCGGTGACGACGAGCACCGGGTCTTTCTTGTCCTTCGGCGCGGCGACGATCTGCACGGGCTCCGTCGACTTCACGAGCTTCAAGCCCGCAGGCAGTGCCGAGCCCGACATCTTGAGCGGAAAGCGCCCGGGCTCACCGAGCTTGAGGTAGGGATCGAGCTCGGGATCGTTGACCACGAGCTCGAGCACGGCCGTCGCGTCGTCCGAGCTCTGGCTCGCCGAAGACGACGGAGGTCCGCCCTTCGCGTCGGGCGTGCCTGCGGCCTTTCTCACGTTGTCGTCATCGCCAGCGCCTTCGTCGCCGCCCGGCGTTTCGGAAGGCGCGGAGTCTGCGCTCTCCGATTCGGCGTCGGCGGCCGACGCCGCTTCCTTGTTGCCCCCGCCGCACGCGACCGAACAGACGACCATCCATCCGAGAAGTGCAGAGCGCCTCATGCCCCTTCGATACGAAGGGCTCGCACGGGGCGCAAGCCTCTCGGTGACAATTGCTTTCCCAATCGGCTCGTGTAGCGTCGGGCTCCCTTGGGGAAGCGTCGCTGGCTGTTTGCTCTCGGGGCCCTCGGCCTCGGATGTCCCGGCCAGAAACCCGCGCCCGTGGCGCCGCCCAGGTCTACGGAGGTCGCTCCCGTCGCCGCGCCCGTGGTGTGGCGAATGTCGAAGTCGGGGCTCGGCTTTCGTTTGAGCGACGCCGAGGCGGCGCCGCCCCCCCGCGCAAAGGCGCCACCGTCGAAACCGCTCGCGGCGGCGGAAACGGCGAAGCTCGTCGCGCGGTTCCCGGCCTTCGCGCGCGCCGCCGAAACGAAGGCGTTCGCGCTCCGCCCCGCGTCGCAACCGCCGCCGCGTCCCGGTGAAACGACGGCGACGCCGTTTCCGCCTCCGCTCGCGCCTTCGGGTGCGCCGCCGGCGGCGACGAACGCCGCGCCGCCCGCGCTCGTGCGTTTTGCTCCCGAAGGCGAGCTCGACACGGCGCCGAACCTGAGCCTCACGTTCTCCGAGCCCATGGTCGCGTTGAGCTCGCACGCCGACGTCGCCGTGAACGAGCCGCCCGTGCGTCTCGTTCCCCAGCCGCCCGGGAGCTTTCGCTGGATCGGCACGCAGACGCTGCTGTTCGAGCCCGACGGCGAGCGCTTCCCGAAAGCCACCGACTACCGCGTCGAGGTGCCCGCGAGCACGCGCACGGCCGCCGGTCGCTCGTTCGCCGAGGGCAAGGCGTTCGAATTTTCGCTGCCGCCCGTGAGGGTCGAATCGTTCTGGCCCGAAGAGGACGATCCGAAGGAGCTCGAGCCGGTGCTCTTCGCGACGTTCAATCAACGCGTCGACCGTTCGGCGCTGCTCGCGCACGTCGCGGTCGAGCCCGCGCAGCCGAAGGGCGCTCCCGTTCCGCTCCGCCTAGCGACCGACGACGAGATCGAAGCGGACGGGAACGCACGGCGCGCGGCCAAGCGCGCGGAGCCGGGACACTTCGTCGCGCTGAAACCGAGCGCACCGCTGCCGAAGGCGACGACCTTCCGTGCTACTTTTCGGCGCGGTCTCCCGAGCGCCGAGGGACCGAAGACGACCCCGGCGGATCAGGCGTTCTCCTTCGAGACGTACGGGCCGCTCAAGCTCAAGGAGCTCGAATGCGGGTGGTACGACGGGTGTCCGCCGCTCGCGGGCTTTCGGGCGCGGTTCGAAAATCGCCTCGACACGGCGAGTTTCGAGCGCTCGCTCGTCACGGTCGAGCCGCCGCTTCCCGGCATGAAGGTGAGCGTCTCGGACAACGTGATTTCGATTCAAGGGCGCTCGAAGGGGCGAACCAAATACAAGGTGCGCTTCGGCGCTGGCCTGCGCGACGTCTTCGGACAGACGCTCGGTAAGGACGCCGAGGGAAGCATCACGGTAGACCCCGCGGAGCCGATGCTCTTTCCGGAGGAACGCTCGATGGTCGTGCTCGACCCCGCGTTCAAGCCGGCGCTCAGCGTGTACAGCGTGAATCGGAAGTCGCTCGTCGTTCGGCTCTACGCCGTGGGTCCCGAGCACTACGCGCGCTACGAAAAGTTTCGGCAGGATTACGACTACGACGGTCGCGTGACGCAGCCGCCCGGCCGTCTCGTCTCCACGCTCACGGTGCGTCCCGAAAACAAGCCGGACGAGCTCGTCGAGACGCGCATCGAGCTCGCACGCGCGCTCGAAAACGGCGAGGTGGGCCAGGTGCTCGCCGTCGTCGAGCCTCCGGCGCAGAAGCCGTCGTCGAACAGATGGGATCGCAGCCGCGAATGGGTGCGCACCTGGATTCAAGCGACGAAGCTCGGTTTGCAGGCGTTTCAGGACGCGACGGAGCTCCACGGATGGGTGACGAAGCTCGCGGGCGGCGCGCCCGTCGCGGGGGCCGAGCTCGGAGTGCTGAAAGAGGGCGCCGCGCTCCCGTCGTCTCCGAGCAGCGTCCGAAGCGGCGCGAACGGCCTCGTGAAGTGGCCGCTCGGCGAGTCCGGCGGCAGCGTCTACGCGCGGCTCGAAAAGGATGTCGTGTTCCTGCCCGCCGGCAGCGACAACACGATCCGAGCGGCGCCCCGCTTGGACCGCTTGCTCTGGTTCGTCATGGACGATCGCAAGCTCTACAAGCCGGGAGAGCGCGTCCACGTCAAGGGCTGGCTGCGCATCGCCGCCGCGGGAAAGACGGGCGACGTCGTGCCGCTCCCGGCCGCCAAGCACGCGCTGTCGTTTCGCGTGAACGATCCCGTCTCGAACAAGATCGGCGAGGGAACGACGGAGCTCGACGCGGACGGCGGGTTCACGCTCGCGTTCGATCTGCCGAAGAACGCGAATCTCGGGCAGGCGTCGCTCGATCTCGAGCTTCGCGGACCCGCGGCGGGTCGCGGCGATCGCTATCGTCACGGCTTCCAGCTCCAGGAATTTCGGCGCCCGGAGTTCGAGGTCACGGCCGAAGCGACGGAAGGCCCCCACTTCGTCGGCACGCACGCCATCGCGACGCTGCGAGCGGTCTACTTTGCGGGCGGCTCGCTTCCCGATGCCGACGTCGCGTGGACCGTCACCGCGAGCGACGCCGCGTTTACGCCCCCGAACCGGAGCGGCTACCACTTCGGCAAGCCGCCCGAGCGCTTCGTTTGGTTCCGCCCGCGCGAGCAGGGACGAAAGTCTTCGGAAAGCTTCGGTGCGCGCTCCAACGCGAACGGCGAGCACCGGCTGCGCATCGACTTCGACGCGCTCGAGCCAGCGTATCCGCGGCAGCTCGAGCTCGAGGTGGGCGTGAGCGACGTGAACCGCCAGTCGTGGAGCGCGCGCACGAACCTCCTCGTGCACCCGGCGAGCGTCACGGTCGGACTAAAGCTCGAAAACGTCTTGCCGACGGCGGGGCAGAACCTCCAGATCGACACGCTCGTCACGGACATCGAGGGCCGCGCCGTCGCGGGCCGCCCGGTGGCGCTCCGCTGCACGCGCGTCGAAACGACGTGGCGAGGCAGCGAAACCACGGAGACGGAGCACGACGCGGTCACGTGCGACGTCGCCTCGGCGGACGGCGCCGTGCGCTGCGCGTGCCCGACGAAAGAAGGCGGACTCCACCGTATCGTCGCCGAGGCCACGGACGAGCACGGCAGAAAGAGCACCACGCGCACCGAACTCTGGGTGCTCGGAGGAGCGGCCCCGCTCGACGCGGGCGTGCGGCGCGGACAAGTCGACGTGATTCCCGACAAGGCGTCGTATCGCGGTGGGGAGGAAGCGCGCCTGCTCGTGATGGCGCCCTTCGCGCCCGCCGAAGGCGTGCTCACCCTCGAACGCGAGGGGATCGTCGCGCTCGAGCGCTTCCGGCTCGAAAAGCGCGTGGACGTCGTCAAAGTGCGGCTCGACCGCGCGTGGATCCCCGGCGTCACCGCGTCGGTGCGCCTCGTCGGCGCCGCCGAGCGCGAGAACGACGCGGGCGATCCCGACCCCACGCTTCCTCGCCGTCCGGCGTACGCGAACGGCGAAGCGGCGCTCGAGCTCCCGCCCGACGAGCGCGCGCTCGCGCTCGCGATCCGCGCGAAGCCCGCCGCCCTCGAGCCCGGCGGTACGACGAGCATCGGTGTGGACCTCACGGACGCATCGGGGCGCGCGGTCCCCGGAGCGACGGTGGCGCTCGCCGTCGTCGACGAGGCGGTGCTCGCGCTCGCCGCGTACCAGACGCCGAAGCCGCTCGATGTCTTCTATGGGCGGCGCGACCGCGGCGTCGGCGCCTACGAGACGCACGATCTCGTCGTGCTCGGAAAGCCCGATCTTTCGCGCTTCCGCATGGAAGTCGCGGCGGACGGTGACCGCTTCGAATCGCGAAGGGAGACGGGCGCAGGCCACGGCCGTCTCGCGGGCTCGCACAAAACTTCCGCCCCGAAGCTCCGCGCGATGGCGTCCGCCGCGCCCGCGCCGGCTCCGTCGCCGTCCGCGCCCGCGAAGAAGTCGAAGGTCGTTCAGACCTCGGAAATCACGATTCAGGGCGCCGAGCCCGGGACGCCCATCACCCTGCGCACGAACTTCTCTCCGCTTGCCGCCTTCGTGCCCCGGCTCGTCACCGACGCTCGCGGCCACGCCGAGACCCGCGTCAAGCTTCCCGACAATCTGACGCGCTATCGCGTCATGGCCGTCGCCGCCGCGAACCGGAACCAGTTCGGGTCGGCCGAGTCCGACGTAACGGCGCGCTTGCCGCTCATGGTGCGACCCTCGGCGCCGCGCTTCCTGAACTTCGGCGACAAGGCCGAGCTACCCGTGGTGCTGCAGAACCAAACCGCCGAGCCGATGACGGTCGACGTGGCGCTGCGCGCGGACAATCTTGCGCTCTTCGACCCGAACGGGCGGCGCGTCGTCGTGCCCGCCGCCGATCGCGTCGAGGTCCGGTTCCCCGTGGGAGCGGCGCGGGCGGGCACGGCGCGGGCTCAAATCGGCGCGCGGGGTCGCAGCGCGAAAATGACGGGCGAGCACGTGGACGCCGCCGAGATCGAGCTTCCCGTGTGGACCCCGGCGACGACCGAAGCGTTCGCGACGTACGGCGTCGTCGATCAGGGTGCCGTCGCGCAACCCGTGCGCATGCCCGCGCGCGTCGTGAAAGAGTTCGGCGGGCTCGACATCACGACCTCGTCGACGGCGCTCCAGGGCTTGAGCGACGCGGTGCTTTACGTCGTCCGCTACCCCTTCGACTGCAACGAGCAGATCGCGTCACGCCTCCTCACGATTGCGGCGCTCCGCGACGTGCTCGCCGCGTTCTCTGCCGAGGGCCTGCCGAAGCCCGAAGTGCTCGAAAAAACCGTGGCGCTCGACGTGCAAAAGCTCGCGGACCGCCAGAGCTGGTACGGCGGCTGGGACTACTGGCGCA
>DASUTR010001034.1:0-4941 GCA_036374535.1 Polyangiaceae bacterium | reverse complement strand
TGCCTCGCGACGCCCATGCACGGCGAAGCCGAGATCACCCAGCGTGACCAGCGCGCCGCCCTCGCTCGCGCCGTCGAGAAACTTCCGGAGCGCGAGCGTTTCATCGTCTCCGAGCACTACTTCGGCGACGTGAAGTTCAAGACTCTCAGCGAAACCCTGGGCGTGAGCGAGCCCCGTGTCTCGCAGCTCCACTCGCGCGCGATGAAGCGCCTTCGCGAAATCGTCGCCGACGAAGCTTCTTTCTAAATCCCTCCGAGCCGGGCGCACTCTTCCTTACGTTCCTCTCCCTCCTGATCCCAGACCGTTCCAGTTCCAATACCGTTTCGTTGCCTCTCCGACCGGCGTCCTCGAGGATGCAGACCTGACAGCATCCTCGAGGACGCACTCCTAAGGTGCCCTGCGGCGAGCCTCGAGCGGCTCGCGCGGGCCAGCGTTCGGGGTTAGCTCGGGATCGGCCTGGATGCGCCGGAGGTCACGCACGAGCTCTCGGGCGCGCTGGATCCAGAAGTCGCGCCCGGGATCGACGGCGGGGTCGTCGGGGAGCGAAGCTCGGAGCGCGGCGATCACCTCGCTCTCCACCGTGGTCTCGAGCAGCGCGATGGCTTCGGCGCGCCCAGGGTAGCGCTCGGACGGCCCGCCGACTAGAGCGAGGGCCGGATGGACGTCGCCCGGGCGCTCGCGCGGGCCGTTGCCGGTACCCAGCCACTCGACCGAGACGGCGAGCGCGTGCGAAAGGCGTCGAACCGTCGCGAGGGGAAGCCGGCCGCCTCGCGCCTTGTTGCGAAGCGAGTTGATGTACTGAGCGGTAAACCCGGTTTTTCGGGCGAGCTCCCCGCCGGAGAGACCACGGGCCTGCATCGCTTCGGCCAGACGGTCCTGCCAGTCAGCCATGAGTTTCCAGTCTAGCGAAGCGCCGAGCATTCAGAACCATGATGACATCTATAGTTGACAACTAAAGATTCTAGCTTCCCATTTGAACCCATGAACGAAGATGCTCACCCTGTAGGCATGACCGAAGAGGCAAGCCCTTCCAGGAGCCGCGTCGTTCTTCGGGTCGCTGCACGCAGTGACGTCGGCGTCGAACGCTCGAACAACGAGGACCGCCCCCTCGTGGCCGATCTCGTCGCCGCGCAGGCCCACGCCGGAGCGATCGACGCGACGCTCGAGACGGACAACGGCGGAGCGCTGCTCGCGGTGTGCGACGGCATGGGCGGCGAAGCGGGCGGCGAGATCGCGAGCAGCACGGCCGTGGACGCGCTCTTCCGAGCGGGCGTCGCGCTCCTACCCGGGCGCAGCGAGCAAGACGTCGCGAGCGGCTTGGTCGAAGCCGTCAAAGGCGCGAGTCGCGCGGTCGAGTCGCGAGCCGCAGCCGATCGCACCCTCGCTCGCATGGGCACGACGGCGACCGTTTGCACCGTCGCCGGCGACGCGCTGCTCGTCGCGCAAGTCGGCGACAGCCGCGCCTACCTCTACCGGGCGGGCAGTCTGACTCAGCTCACCCGCGACCAGACGCTGAAAACGCTGCTGGTCGAACGCGGACAGCTCACCCCGGAAGAAGCCGGAGACTTCCAGCACAACAACATCATCCTGCAGGCGCTCGGCCATCACGGCGGGGTCGACGTGGACGTCGGGTGGGTGGGCCTGTGTCGCGGCGACGTGCTGCTCGTCTGCTCGGACGGGCTCTTCGGCTGCGTCGCGGACGACGCCATCGCGCAGACACTCGGTGCGTCGAGCGAACCCGGCGCCGCTTGCGACGCCCTCATTCGACTCGCGCTCGCGGCGGGCGCACCCGACAACGTGACCTGCGTCGTCGCCCAGTTCGACGGCGCGTTGCCGCCGCCGAGCGCCGAAGCGCCCGTCTTGAACAGGCTCGAGCTTTCGCCGGCGCGCGCGGGCGACGCGCCCTGACTCAGGGGAAGATTTCGCGGTCGATGTAGACCTGCGCGAGCCGCTGCGCGGCGACGCCGTAGCAGGCGACGCGGTTCGAGCAATTGTTCTGACGAGCGAACTGCGCCATGCGGTCGTACGCGTCCAGCATGGCGCGCTCGAGGCGTTCGTCGACCTCTTCGAGCGTCCACTGCTCGCTCCGGCGATTCTGCACCCACTCGTAGTAGCTCACCGTGACGCCGCCCGCGTTCGCGAGCACGTCGGGGAGCACTTCGATGCCGCGCCGCGCGAGCACCGCTTCGCCGTCCGGATTGC
Organism: Polyangiaceae bacterium; assembly: GCA_036374535.1. Taxonomy (GTDB): domain Bacteria; phylum Myxococcota_A; class Polyangia; order Polyangiales; family Polyangiaceae; genus PMG-095. The sequence continues at coordinate 2,739 of DASUTR010001034.1, read as the reverse complement.
AGGGACCGTTCGCACCTTCGACGACGAGCCGGACCTGGAGCGCTTCCGCCTCGATGGGGCCGATCTGATTTTCGAGCGCCGCGGGCACGAATAGGTCGGCCTGAACCGCAAAAAACTCCTCGCGGCTGATCTTCTGGCCGTTGGCGTAGCCGGCGATGGAGCCGTTCTGTTCGACGTACTGCTTGAGTCGATGAACGTTGAAGCCCTCGGGATTGTAGAGGTAACCGGTGTGGTCGCCGACCGCGACGAGCGACATGCCGAGCGTGGCGAGCAGCGCCGCGGTGTTCGCGCCGACGTTGCCGAAGCCCTGAACCATGAGCTTTTTGCCTTCGAGGCGAAATCGCGAGCGCCGCGCCCACTCCATGATGCAGTGGACGAGCCCCTGCCCCGTCGCCTTCTCGCGGCCGAACGTGCCGCCGCTCGAGACGGGCTTGCCGGTGACGACGCCCATGGCGTCTTCCTTTTTCACCATGCCGACGGTGTTGATGTACGTGTCGAGCGCCCACGCCATGCACTGGGCGTTCGTTCCCACGTCGGGCGCGGGAATGTCGTAGTCGGGACCGACGTTCGAGCCGAGCGAGTGAAAGAAGCGCCGCGTGATGCGCTGGAGCTCGGCGCGCGACACCGCGCGGGGATCGAACTTGATGCCGCCCTTGCCGCCCCCGAACGGGAGATTCATGAGCGCGCTCTTCCACGTCATCATCGCGGCGAGCGCTTTGAAATCGTCGAGGCCTGCGTCCTGGTGGTACCGCATACCGCCCTTGAACGGGCCGAGGATGTTCGAGTGCTGGATACGGTAGCCTTTGAACAGGCGGTACTCCCCGTTATCCATGAGGACGGGGAAATGAACGATGATCTCGTTCTTCGGCTGACTCAGGATGAGCCGTACGTGTTCGGGCACCTTGACGATCTTGGCCGCTTCGTCGAGGTAGCTCTGAATGACGCGAAAGAAATCGTAGCGCTCGGCCGGTGGGAGCTTCGTCACGCCGACCACGTCGGCAGCGCGCTGCGAAGTGGGTCCGGAAGCGGTCTGGGTCATCGCTCGAGAGTATAGAGGTAGACTACGGGGGCGAGCACGAGCAGGGCGTCGATGCGGTCCAAAATGCCGCCGTGTCCCGGGATGATACCGCCCGAGTCCTTGGTGCCGAGTGAACGCTTCAGCAGCGATTCGACGAGATCGCCGCACTGGCCGAGCGGCCCGCCGGCGAGCCCGAGCAGGATCGCCGCCGTGAGCCCCAGGCTCGGAAGGTACGTGAAATGGGCGAGTAGGGCCCCTGCGAGCGACCCGAGCACCGCGCCGAAGAGCCCCTCGCGCGTCTTTTTCGGGCTCACGGCTTCGTAAAGCTTCGTCTTCCCGAAGAAGCGGCCCACGAAGTAGCCGCCCGTATCGGCGAACCAGGCGAGCATGAGCGTGAGCAAGACGAGCCCGGGTCCGTCTTCTCCGAAATCGCGCCGCAAGAGCGCGAGCACTCCGAGTGGAGCGCCGACGTAGATCGGCACGGCGGCGCCCGTCATGACGCGGAGGGCGGCCGTCCGAATGTCGCCGAGGCGCGCGAGCGGTACGAGCATTCCGAGCAGCGGCACGCCGACGAGCACGCCGAAGATCACGGTGGGGTCCGGAGCGGCGAACGAAAGCCCGAACGTGACCGCCGCGGCCGATACGGCTCCGAACCCCTGGGACGCACCGTCCCCGGGGTGCGTCATGCGAAAAATTTCGAGCGCGGCGATACCCGCCGCGGCCGTGGCGAGCAGCGAAAATCCCCACGCCGGACCGCGAAACAACAGCACGAGCAGGAGGGGTGCGGCGACCGCGGCGGTCGTGAGCCGGATCGCGAGGTTGCTCTTCGCCACGTCCGTCCCCTAACACTATTTGCGCGAGCTTGGCAGGCGCAGCATCTCTCCGTTCTCACCTTCGGAGCCGCGGCAGGGTCCGTGGCTTCGTCGCGATCGCCGCGGTCGGCTGCGCGGCCGCGACGGCGCCGCCGCCCGAACCCACGACGGCGGGGCTCGGCGCGTTTCTCGGCGAGGAGCTCCGCGCGACGGTCGATGCCGCAACGCTCAGCTGGGAGCCTCGAAGAAACGTGCTCGCCGAGCTTGCCTTCGGTCGCCACGTCCTCTTCCTCGCGGCACCCGCGGGCGGCGGACCACGCGACCTCTATCGCGCCGCCGTACGGCTCACGCCGAGCGGCCAGCCACTCTCCGTCGCGCGCGTGACGAACGTCACCGATACGCCGGAGGCCGACGAGCTCGGTCTCGCACTCGCGAACGGCGTCGCGACGTTCGCGACGGCGGCGTCCGGCAACGTCGTCGCGGTGACGGCGCTCGACGTAGCGTCGGGTTCGCTCGAGCGCACCGATGTCTTCATCGACGCGCCGGCGCCGGAAGCGACCGTCGCGCGGAGCGAAAACCTGCTCATCGTGCGCGTCACGGGTCGCGACGGAGAGCTTCGCTACGATCTTGCGCGGCGGTCACTCGAAGGCGCGCCGCGGACCGCGCGCGTCGTCCGGGGCTCGCCCGCGAAAAAACCACTCGCGACGGCGCTCGGCGACGCCGCGCGCCGGAGGCTCGGCGAGCGCGTGACGCGCGCGCTCGCGTCGTTCGGATACTCCGTGCGCGATGCGGTGGAGCGCTCCGCGTCGGCGGCGGTACGCCTCGGGCGAGCTTCCGAAGCGAAGAGCTCGGTTCCGCGCGCGCACGTCGAGGACGCGAAGCGCGCGCGCCGGCCCGAGGACGTATGGC
>DASUTR010001033.1:0-7707 GCA_036374535.1 Polyangiaceae bacterium | reverse complement strand
CTGCCGAGGCTGCTCCTCCGGCTGACGCCCCCGCGGCCGACGCGCCGGCCACCGACGCGCCCGCGGCGGACGCCCCGGCTGAAGGCGGCGACGCCAAGCCGGCCGAAGAGAAGAAGTAATTCTTCGTTAGGCTACGAAACGGCCGAGGCGCCCCAAAGCGCTTCGGCCGTTCGTCTTTTGTACGCCCTGGGCTTCACGTTTTCAGAGAGCCGCCAAGACGCCAAGGCGCCAAGCCTCGGCAAGATTCTTGCGGTTGTCTTCCGACGCGGACGGTCGCTAGGCCGCGCGGCTCTTCGACAAGTCCACGACCAGCCTCGTTCGTCCCACCAAGAGCTCGTCGCCATGCCCGAGCTCTTGTTCGCCGCGGATGCGGACGAAGACACCGGTCCGGGATTGGAGATCGGTGAGCACGACGGTGCCCGCCTGTTCTTCGATCAGGCAGTGTTGTTCCCCGACGAGCGGATCGTCGGGAAACACCAGATCGCCGATCGCGGAACCTATCTGGAGCGTGTTGCCGCGCGCGACGACGCAGCAGCCGAACGCGCCGCCCTCGAACATCTGCGTCACGCGAAACGACGACGGCCACTTCGGAGACGAGTAGAAGTACGTGGGGTCGGGATCGGGGCCGTCGTTCGGGACGGGGTTTCGCTCGATCCGCAGGAGTTGGTCTCCCACCACGAATTCGTCGCCGATCTCGAGCTCGACGGGCGTTCGAATGCGGAGAAAGACGCCGTTGCCGCCCTCGAGGTCCTCGAGCAGCAGGCGGCCCGCCTTGACGGTGAGCGCCGCTTCGCGGGCGTGACAGAAGCGCTCGCCGGGAAGGGAAACGGCGCCCGCGGCGCCGATCACCGACGGCGCTTCGGGGAGATCGTACCGCTCGGGCCCGCCGCTCAAGCTACGCAGCACGTGCAGCGTGTAGAACGGTCGCGTGCTCGGAGGCTCGGGCTCGGGCGCGGCATGAGGGGCGGCCTTCGCGGCGGGCGCCTCCTTCGTGGGCCGGGCGTCCTCGGCTTTCTTCTTACCCGCGAGCTTCTTGATGTTGTCGACGTGGGGAGGCTCCGTGAGCATCGCCATACCGCCGATTTCCCGTCCGGCGATGACGGCGTCGAAGCGGCCTTCACGCAGCATCAGCACCATCTCGAGGTGTTGCGACTTCATCAGGGCGCGAACGTGCTCGGCGACGTCGGTGCGGCGAACGTCGCTGGCGTACGAGCGCTTGTGGCTCTTGATGATGCGCCCGCCGTCCGCGAAGAGGTGCGTGACGATGTGAGGTTGATCGAGCCCGGAATCCTCCGTCTGAACGTGGAAAACCTGCTCCTTGAACTTGATGTTGTTGTTGAACCCCATCTGCGCGCGCCGAAAGCTCGGCCGCTTCATCTCGGACTCGAGCTTCGCGAGCTCGTCGGTCGAGTAGTGTGCGATGAGAGCGTCGAGCTCGGCGTGGTCGCCGGGGACACCCTCCATCCGCTCGAACGCCATCTGCGCGGTGCGCGCCGCGGGATCGATGCGCAAAGCTTCGGCGAGCAGGCCCTGGCCCTCCGCGTCGTTCGGGCCTGCGGCGGCCCATGCTGCCAGAAGTCCGACGGCGTCGTCGGGCCGGCCCTTCTCGACCAGCCACTTCGCGACGCGGAGCGCCAGCGCGCGCTCGTCGTGCAATGAGGAACCCATGGGGCCCTGGAGCTTAGCCCGATCGCTTCCGGGCGGACCCAGCGTTTTTTCTAAGGCATTGCCCCGAAGCCGCCGGTCCCGCCGGTGGCGATGGCGCCCGCGGAGCCCCCCCGGCCGCCCATGCCCGTTCCGCCCGTGCCGGAGCAATCGACGCACGACGTCACCTCGGGGGCGTCGCAGATACGGTCACCGCAAATGGCGGACCCGCAATCCTCGGGGCACGTTCCCCGGCTTTCGCCGTTGTCGCAGGTTCCGTTGCCGCAATAGCAATCCCCGCACGTGAAGATGGTTTCGGTGAACGAGCAGAGGTAGTCGCCGCAGAACGGGCCGCCGCAGTCCTGGGGGCAGGTCGTCAATTCGCCCGGGTCGCAGACGCCGTTGCCGCATTCGACGCAGTCGTACGGGCAGAGGAAAGGCGTCTCGAAGGCGCCGCAGATGCCGTTTCCGCAGGCCGTGCAGTCTTCGGGACACGCGCCTTCGTCTTCGAAGCGGCCGCACGTTCCGTCGGCGCAGAAGCAGTCGCTCGGGCAGTTGCGCTCGTGTTCGTTGAGGCCGCACACGAGATCGCCGCAGAAGCCGCGGCAGTCGAAGGGGCAGTCGAATTGGTTTTCGCTCGGACCGCAAACCATGTCGCCGCAGATGGCCCCGCAGTCGGTGGGGCAGGTGAACGCGCTCTCGAACGTTTGGCAGAAGCCGTCGCCGCAGAACTGTCCCCCGCAATCGACCGCGCAGCTGAAGACCGACTCGCCCGGACCGCAGAAACCGTCGCCGCAGAACGGAGGTCCGCAGTCGATCGAGCAGCTCAGCGGGTTTTCGAACGCACTGCAGAAGCTGTCACCGCAGAACGTGCTGCAGTCCTCCGGACAGTTGAAGGCCGTTTCGAACGGGAAGCTGCAAATCATGTCGCGGCAGAATCCGCCGCAATCGAACGGGCAGCTCACGATGTCCTCGAAGGGTCCGCAAAGTCCGTCGCCGCACGAGCCGCCGCCGCAATCGTCGGGACAGCTGAAGATCGTCTCCGTCGGTCCGCACACGCCGTCGCCGCACGCGCTGCAGTCCAGGGGACAGCTTTCGGGTGTTTCCTGAACGCCGCACACGCCGTCGCCGCAGGGACCGCAATCCTCCGGGCAGATGCTCGCCGTCTCGTCGAAAGCGCAGACGCCGTCGCCGCAGACGCTGCAGTCCTGCGGGCAGTTCGCCGGGTTCTCGCCCATCCCGCAGCTGCGATCGCCGCAGCGGCCGCAGTCCTGAGGGCAGGTCGCGGGGGTCTCGCTGGCGCCGCAGATCCCGTCGCCGCACGAGCCGCAGTCTCTCGGGCACATCTGCGGATTTTCTCCGAAGCCGCAGATGCCGTCGCCGCAGCGGGGGCAGTCCACCGGGCAGTTCTGCGGGTTCTCGTTGGCGCCGCACGTTCCGTCGCCGCAGCGGCCGCAGTCGCGCGCGCAACTCTGGGGCGTCTCGTTGCCGCCGCAGGTTCCGTCGCCGCAGAATCCGCAGTCGCTCGGGCAGCTCTGCGAGTCCTCGTTCAAGCCGCAGACGCCGTCGCCGCAGCGGCTGCAATCTTGCGGGCAGCTGAATTGATTTTCGGTCATGCTGCACACGCCGTCACCGCAGCGCGCGCAGTCCTGCGGGCACGAGGCCTCGGACTCGTTCACGCTGCAGGTGCCGTCGCCGCACCTGCCGCAATCGACGGGGCACGAGGCCGGTGTCTCGTTGGCGTCGCAGCGCCGGTTGCCGCACGTTCCGCAGTCGGAGGGACACGTGATCGGGTTCTCGCTGCCGAGGCAGCGCATGTCGCCGCACCGTCCACAGTCTTGGACGCAGTTTTCCCCGTTCGAGCAGACCGCGTCGCCGCAGCGGCAGTCTTGCGGGCAACCCGAGGGGTTTTCGGTCGCCGAGCAGGTGCCATCTCCACACAAGCCGCAATCCGCGGAGCACGTCGAAGCATTTTCGAACGGGCCGCAGATTCCGTCGCCGCAAATCGTACAATCGTCGGGACAATCGAACGCGTTTTCGCCGGGGCGGCACAGGCCGTCGCCGCAATACCCGCAATCGAACTCACAGTTGAAGACGTTTTCGTTGAACTCGCACAGGCCGTTGCCGCAGTACGCGCAGTCCTCCGGGCAGAACATGGGATCGACGGCCGGATCGCAGACGCCGTCGTTGCACGTGCACTCCCAGGGACAGGACGACCAGTCGCTCTCCTGACAAATGAAGTCGCCGCACGTCGGACAATCCACGGGGCAGAACTGCGGCTCGCCGTTCGAGACGTCACAGATGCCGTCGCCGCATCCCGGATCGACGCAGTCTTCGGGGCACGAATCGAGCTCGTCGTCCTCGCAGCGGCCGTTGCCGCAGTCGGGTTTCGGATTCGAGCCGCCCACTCCGGCTGAGCCGCCGTTGTGGGAGCCGCCGCCCGGTCCCAGCTGATCTCTCCCGCAACCCGCCGCCACCATGGCGAGCGCGAGCCCCATCACGGCGCCTACCGTGCGAATCGACCGCGTGAATTCTCGCAACGACCACATGAGAAGCTCCTAAAAATCCCCCGCTCGACGAGCAACGACCGCGCCACCGAACACCAGCCGGAAGTATCGCAGGATCTCGGCCCAACGTGCCAATTGTCGAAGGTGCTTTGGCACAATCGAGGAAGGTCCGATCAGGGGCATGTCCCGAGTTCCGAGCGGTGGAAGCTCGCAAGGCACGAGCAAATCCCCGCATTTCAAGGTGACACCGGGGCCGCCGAACGGCTCAATCGAGCGGTCCTTCGTCTCCGATACCTGAACGGGCGTTACGGGGCGCCCCTTGAAGGTTCGGCCGGTCGGCGCTAGGTTCCGCGCCCCTCGTTCCCGAGCTCCCCCATGAAAGCCGACATTCATCCCGATTACGAACTCGTCACGGTGACCTGCGCGTGTGGCAACACGTTCCAGACTCGGTCCACTCGGAAAGAGCTCACTGCGGACGTGTGCGGTGCTTGTCATCCATTCTACACGGGCAAGCAGCGACTCGTAGACACGCAGGGACGCGTCGATCGCTTCCGCAAGAAGTACGGCCAGGCCGCGCCCAAGGCGTAGGTTCGCCGCGCCCTCGGCCCTGCCGAGCGGCCCCGCGGCGCACTATACTGGGATTCGATGTCGAATCAGCCCGCCGTGCTCGGCCCCGATGGCGTGTCGCGCCCGTACATCGGAGGGCAGGCCCTCATCGAGGGCGTGATGATGCGCTCTCCCCACGCGGTCTCCGCCGTCGTCCGGCGGCGCGACGGTTCGCTGCTCGCGCGCGAGGAGCCGATGAAAGACGTGCGGCAGGGGCGGCTCGCCTGGCCGATCGTTCGCGGCGTCGTCGCTCTCGTCGAAGCGCTCAAGCTCGGCTCGCGCGCGCTCAGGTTTTCGGTCGATGTGTACGAGCGCGACCTCGAGGCCGCGGAGAAGGCAGCGGAGAAAGCGAAAAAGGGTCCGGGAACGCTCTCCGTGCTCTCCTTGCCGATCATCGCGCTCGCCACGAACGAGCCGGACGTGGTGGCCCCGACGCCCAGGGACGATGACCCGAAGCGCCGGCTGATGACCGCCGTCTCGATCCTGTTCGCGCTCGGATTGTTCGTGGCATTGCCGCAGCTGTTCGCCGATCGGGTGAGCTGGCTCTTCGATCTCGGGCTCGACGTTCGGAGCTCTCGCTTCCAGCTGCTGACGGGCGCCGCGAAGATCGCGATCATCGTCGGGTACATGCTGCTCATCCGCCGCATCCCCGAAATCTATCGCGTGTTCCAGTTCCACGGCGCCGAGCACAAGTCGATCCATGCGTACGAGTCGGGCCTGCCGCTCGACGTCGCGAGCGCGCGCGGGAAGACGACGCTCCACCCGCGCTGCGGAACGACGTTCATCGTCATGGTCGCGCTCGTCTCGATCCTCGTGTTCACGGTGCTCGGGCGTTTCTTGCCGCAGCTCGGCCTCGGCAAGCTCGGCGACAACGTGGTGTTCTTCTTCATGAAGCTCCCGTTCTTGCCCTTCATCGCGGCCATCACGTTCGAGCTCCAGCGACTGCTCGCCCGTTTCGCGACGAAGGGCCCCCTGCGCGTGCTCTTGTGGCCCGGGTTCTTGGTGCAAAAGATTACGACGATCGAGCCCGACGACGCGCAGCTCGAGGTGGCGCTCGCGGCCCTCGCCGTGACGATCGAGCGCGAGCGTGCCCCGGAGCGCGCAGCGACCGGAGAGCGCGCTTTCGCGGACTTCGGGACGCTCGTCGCTTCGCCCGCCGTCAGCGGGTGACGCGATCATGCTGCCGCTCAGAAAGCTCGAAGGGCTCGTTCGGCGCCACGCCGAGCTCGAGAATCTCTTGTGCGATCCCGCAGTTCTCGCGGATCCGAAGCGCATCAACACGCTGAACCGCGAGCGCGCCCAGCTCGCGCCGATCGTCGAGACGTTCTCGCAGTATCGGGGCCTCGAGCGCCGCATCGCGGACGATCGGGAAATGCTCGTCGATCCCGACCTCGGCCCGATCGCGCGCGAGGAGCTGCCCGCGCTGGAGACGAACCTATCCGAGCTCGAGCAGCGCCTGCGCCTGCAACTCCTGCCGAAGGATCCGAACGACGACAAGAACACGCTGCTCGAGATCCGCGCCGGAACGGGCGGCGAGGAAGCGGCGCTGTTCGCGGCGGATCTCTTCCGCATGTACTCGCGCTACGCCGAGCGCCGGGGCTGGCGCATCGAGCTCATGAGCCAGAGCGACGCCGCCGCCGGCGGCTTGAAGGAGGTCGTCGCGCTCGTGAGCGGCGAGCACGTCTATTCGCGGCTCAAGCACGAAGGCGGCGTGCATCGCGTGCAGCGCGTGCCGGCGACCGAAGCGCAAGGTCGCATTCACACCTCGACGGCGACCGTCGCCGTGCTGCCCGAGGCCGAAGAAGTCGATTTCGTGCTCGACGAGAAGGACCTGAGGTTCGACATCGCGGCGTCGGGCGGCCCCGGAGGTCAGGGCGTGAACACGACGAACAGCGCCGTCCAGATCACGCACCTTCCGACGGGCATGATCGTGAAATGCCAGGACGAGCGCAGCCAGCTCAAGAATCGCTCGAAGGCGCTCAAAATCCTGCGCAGCCGCCTGCTCGAGATCGAGCGCGAGAAGCAGGAAGCGTCGATCCGCGACGAGCGCCGCGGCATGGTCAAGTCGGGCGACCGCTCCGACAAGATTCGCACCTACAATTTTCCGCAGAACCGCGTCACCGATCACCGTATCGGCCTCACGCTGCACGAGCTCGATCGGGTGATGGAGGGCGGGGTCGAGCCGCTCATCGACGCGCTCTCGGCCCACCACCAGGCGGCGCTGCTCGAGGCGACCCAGGACAAGCCGGACGAGGCGCCGTCGTGAACGACGCCGCCCGCCCCGCGCCCGCGAAACGCGGCCCGACCGACGTCGACACCGACGCGCTGCTCTGCGCCCTCGTGCTCGCTCCGCGTGCCTTTTCGCGCAATCGGTTCTTCGAGCTCTTCGAACAACCCGAACAGCGGCGCGTCCGGCGCCGAGCCACGCGCGTCCGCGGTATCTTGCGTCAGCTCGCGGGGGGCGCGGAGATCACGGGCGAGGTGGAGCTCGACGACGGCAGGCGGTTGCTCCGCTATCGCGTCCCGTCGCTCGGCCTCGCGAGGACGGCGGCGCTTTCGCGGCTCGAATTCGCCGCGCTTCGCTACGCACTCGACCGCGCGAAGAAGCGCGAGCCCGACGCCGAGGTGCGCGCCCTGGTCGAGAGCGCGTTGAGCCGCCTCGGCGCGCCGCCGGGCACGCTCGACGGGCTCAACGCTCCGTGACGCCGTTTTCGGTGATCGGACTCCCAAACCGTGGCGGCGCGGGCGTTCAGCCGCTGCTTCGGTCGTGGCTCAGTGCTTCGACGACGGCCTCGAAGGCCTCGAGCTCGCTCGCGTCGAGCGGCGGGTTCCGTTCCCCGCCGAACGCGAGCGCGCGGGCGCGCGGCGCGTGACGCGGGCGTGCCCGCAGCCAGGCGTGTTCGACGCGAGCGATGCGGCCGGCGCCGCCGACGAGCAGCGCCGCGAGGTC
>DASUTR010001032.1:0-3933 GCA_036374535.1 Polyangiaceae bacterium | reverse complement strand
CCCCACACGTCGACGCGCTCGTCGGTCACGCCATTGCCGCTGAGCTGCTCGGGCGCGAAGTAATCCGGCGGACCGGGCGGGAGCGGGATTCCGTCGCCCGGCGGCACGGCGCCGGCGTCGGCTGCGAGCCGCGCACAGCCGAAATCGGCCACGCGCACGACGAGCTCGCCGTTCGGTCGCGTCTCGAGCAACACGCACCCGGGCGTGACGCCGCGGTGCAAGACGCCAATCTGATGCGCCGCGTTCAAGCCCCGCGCGGCCTGGAGCGCGATGCGCACGGCCGCGTGCGGCTCGAGCCCGCCGAGCTCGCTCAGCACCGCTTCGACGCTCTTCGCGTCGGTGAGCGCCCGCGCGACGAAACTCGCCCCGAGCTCGGGGTCGGTGCCCGAGCCGAGCGTATCGACGACGTGCGGGTGGCGCAGCATGAGGAGCGCCCCGGCCTCACGCAGAAACCGGCGGCCGGCGTCGCCCTTCAGGTACTCCGGGTACGCAAGCGTGAGCGCCGCGGTGCCGCCGCGCACTTCGGTCGCCCGAAACGTCGCGAGCGCGGTGCCCGCCGCGAGCACGGCGTCGAGCCGGTAGCGCTCGCCGAGCGTCCTTCCGACGAGGCTCGCGGCGCGGTCGGCGTCGGCGTTCGGGTTCACGCGACCTTCGAGAATAGCTAGGGGGAGCTTACTGCGCTATGCCTTTGTCGCGAATGATGGCGCGTGTGCTCGTGGTCGCGGGCTCGGACTCCGGCGGAGGAGCGGGTATTCAGGCGGACGTAAAGACCATTACCGCGCTCGGCGGCTACGCGGCGACGGCGATTACGGCGCTCACGGCGCAAAACACGCTCGGCGTGGAAGGCGTCGTCGCGATCGCTCCCGATTTCGTCGAGCGGCAGATGGAGGTCGTGCTCGCCGACATCGGCGCCGACGCGATCAAGATCGGCATGCTCGGCTCTGCTGCGGTCGTAAAGATCGTCGCCAGCACGTGTCAAAGGCTCGCCCCCTCGACGCCCATCGTCGTGGACCCGGTCATGGTAGCGAAAGGTGGGCAATCGCTGCTCGACCTCGACGCGCGCGAAGCCCTGCGTACGCTTCTCGTACCGATGGCGGCGCTCCTCACGCCCAACGTGCCCGAAGCGGAGGCGCTTTCCGGCGTCCGCATCGAGAACGAGGCGGCGCTCGGGCGCGCGGCCGAACGGCTGCTTCTGCTCGGACCCGGCGCGGTGCTCGTCAAGGGAGGGCACCTCCCGGGAGACGTGGTGGTCGACGTGCTGCGCACCGCCGACGGGGGCGAGTACCGCTTCGAGTCGCCGCGCGTCATGTCGCGCTCGACACACGGGACGGGGTGCACGCTTTCGTCCGCCATCGCGCTCGGCATCGCCGAGGGACTGACGCTCGAGGGCGCCGTCGCCCGCGCCCGCATTTACGTGTTCGACGCCATCCGCACGGCGCCGGACATCGGCCAGGGTCACGGCCCGCTCAATCACGCTCACCCCATCACCGCGCTCCGCGCGCGCGAGGAACGCGGCAGTGAAACGCTTCACTGAGCTTTCCACCGTCCTCGCGCTCGCCGCCCTCGCTGCGGCGTCGTGCAACAAGCACTACGGAGATCTCTCGGAGCGCCCGGATCCAACCGGCGGCACGGGCGGTTCCGGATTCGGCGGCGCGGGGGGCATGGGCGGACGCGCACGCGGGGGCAGCGGCGGCAGCGCCGTCACCGGCGGCACGGCGGGCAAATACATGGAGCCCCCCGGTCGCAGCGTCACGTCGTTTTTCCACGGCATCGTCGACGCCGAACGCGCCGTCTTCTGCTTCGCACGCCACGACGACGCCGAGCCCGTGCTCGTCGGCGATCCAATGCCGCAGGGCGGCCTCGACTTCGCCGCGTCGTTCGCGTTCGAGACCCTCGACGACATCGAGCTCGAAACGACGCCGCTCCTGCCGTACGTCATCGCCGGCGACCTCGACCTCATCGACGGCATGGCGTGCGACGACGCCGTCGAAAAAGCCCGCGAAGAAATGGACGCCGTCACGACGAGCGCCCTCGGCCAGGGCGACGGCGGCGCGGGCGGCAACGACGGCGGCGGCGGCGAAGGCGGCGCTCCCGAACCACCCCCTCCCCCGCGCCTGCGCGTCGCGGCGCTGCCCGAAATCCCCGCCGGCACGCTCACCCAAGGCTATAGCTCCCTCTACGTCGCTGTCGGCTGCCTCGGCGGCGCCGCCTTCACCCACGCCCTCGAAGACCAAGCGTGCGGCCGCGCCTACAGCCCGAGCTCTCCCACCGCGACCGCTCAGCTCGTCACGCTTTCGCGCACGCGCGCCTTCGGAAAACTCTCGCTCCAAGCCCTCCACGCCTCGCTCGCCGCGCCCGCTCTCGCCGTCTGGTCCTACCCCCCGGACATCGCCGTCCAAACCTCCGTCGCCATCGTCTTCGACCTCCGCCGCGGCGCCCTCCTCCCGCGCCAACCCTCGACCCAGCTCTCCATCACCGACTACGGAGTCGCCTCACCCGGCTGGCGCGCCCAAGCATCGGAAGGCGGCACGCAGCTCGTGAGCGAACGCTGGAGGGACGTCCTCGAGCGCGCCGGAATCGAAGCGTTCGAGGAAGGACGCGGCTACACGCTCGTCGTCGTCGGCCCGAACGGACACGTCGCCAACAACGGCTTCTGGAACGACATGGCGATCGGCGTCGTCGACAACGATCCGGAAATGTGAGGAGAGGGGCGACCGAACGGGGACTGAAAATCCTCGTGTCGCCCGCACCTACCCCTTCAACGCCGCGAGCAGCCGATCGAGAAACTCCGATTGCGCTTGGTTCAATTTTTCGCGCGCGACGTCGAGGGGGAAGTATTCGGCGCGATCGACTTCGGGGAACTCGGCGAACTTTCCCGTCTTCGGCGGCCACTCCATGCGAAAGAGGAGGCTCTTCAGGGTTTTGGGATCGAAGTCGGCTTCGGCGGCGAAGCCGTGCACGATTTTTCCGTTCTTCTGTTTGACGGTGCCGAGGTCGAGGAAGGGGCCTTCGACGGAGAAGCCGGTTTCCTCGGTGAGCTCGCGGCGAGCGGCGGCGAGCGGCTCTTCGTCGGGTTCGATTTCGCCTTTCGGGATGGTCCAGGCGCCGGCGTCGCGGCGGCGGAAGATGGGACCGCCGGGATGCGCGAGGAGCACGGCGAGGCCGTTCGGGTCTCGCCGGTAGACGAGAACGCCCGCGCTTCGCTTCTTCGTGCGCCAGACCAAGGAGCCGGGGCTAGTTGGTGGTGGAGGGCATCGACGACTCGCACACGAAGTTCGGGAGCGTGTCGGCGCAGGCGACGTCGTCCCACGCGAAGTCGAGCTCCGCAGCAAGGAGGCCGCAGTCTTCGTTGCCCGAGTTGTTCGGTTCGCCGTCGGACCAGTACGAATACCGATTCATGACGGGCTCGCCGTCTTCGTCGCCGTCCCAGAACTGTACGGCGTTGTTGGCGCTGCCCCAAATCCACGTGCCCTCGTTGGTGAGGCCGATGGTCGGATCGCGATCGTTGGCGCCCATCCACACCGATTCTTCGAGCTGCGAGCGCGTGGCCCAATCGATGATGTACGCGTTCTCCTCGGCGGTCTCGATGAACACGAGATCGAAGTTGCGCGTCTGACAGAAGCTCTGGGCCTGAGTCCACGAGCGCTCTCGGGTTCCGGAGCCTGACGCGTTCTCGAACGTGCAGAACATGTACGAATGACCTGCGCGCGTCGCCCCGGAGCAATTGTCCGGACACGCGGTGCCTTCGTCGACCGCGCCCGAACAGTTGTTGTCGATGCCGTCGCAGCGCTCGGTCGAGGGCATCGTGGGAGCGCAACCGCCCTTCCCGCCCATGCCAGCGCCGCCCATGCCCGCGCCGCCCATGCCTGCTCCGCTCATGCCCGCGCCGCTCGTGCCCGCGCCGCCCATGCCCGCGCCGCCCGTGCCCGCGCC
>DASUTR010001031.1:0-13343 GCA_036374535.1 Polyangiaceae bacterium | reverse complement strand
GGCGAGGGATACTCGGTCCGCGCGTCGCTGGATTCGCCGAGCCAGAGGGGAGAGATCGCCGATGGCACGCAGTAGTACTAAAATAGTAAGGGTGTCTCGTCCTGTCCTCTTCCTTGCCGTGGTCCTCGGCTGCGGCGGACGAGCCGGCAGCGACGAGCGCAGCGACGGTGGAATCGCCGCGCCGAGCGCCAGCGCCGCGGAAGCTCGAGCGATGCCGAGCGCTTCGCCCCGTGCGGTAGCCTCCGCGCCCGGCGCGAACGTGCCGAGCGCATTTCAGCGCGACGCGAAGGCCTGCGTCGCGCGCATCGCCGCGATCGTTCGAGAACCGGCGATCCCGGCGTTCGAGTTGCCGCCGGCCGAGAGAGCGGCCCTGCTCGCCCAAGTCAAGGCGACGCCCGTCGTGTTCGTCGGCGAGCCGCGCGCGCCGGCGGGCGACGAGGTGGCGCTGCTCTGGCGTAAAGAGCTCCGAGCGAGCGAGACGCCCGGAAAAACGCTCGCGCGGCTGCTCAAGCGCTTCCGGCAGTTCCCGCCGTTCTTGCGCGAGGTGCTGCTTACGGACGGCTATCTCTACGCGCGCACGCCCGCGCTCGCGGCGACGCTCGCCGACGGCGTGTCGCTCGGTATGCTCTTCCGCGAGGAGCGGCTCGTCATCGAGCGCGGAAACCAGCGCTTGGTCGCCGTCCGCGACGAGGACGGCGACTACGATTACGCGGACGGTCCCGAGATGGGCAAGCCCGCGCGCCTTTTCCTCTTCGATCGCGTGACCGTCGAGGGGACGAGTCTCGGCGCACCCTTGCACGTCGATGTCGCGAGCGTCGTGGCTTCGACGGGCGCCGATCGCATCGAGCTCGAGCACGTCACGCCCGCGAACGCGGTCGCCAAGCTTTTCTACGGCCCGCACGTCGTCCCCGCGCTGTTTCGCCGCAGCGACGCCTCGCTCGAGCTCGTTTGCGAAGCGACGCCGGCCGGCGACGCGGCCGTCGAGCAGGAGAAGGCGCTCGCGCACCGGCGAACGCGCGCCGTCGAGGCGCTGCGACGCCCCATCCTCGAGCAGGTGGACGAAGGGCTGCCGTTCGACGAGCCGAAGACGGAGGTCGGCCAGCAAGACGGCAAGCTCCGGCAAGAGTGGAGGCTCGCCTATCGCAACGGCTTTCAGCGCTACGAGTTCAACGAAGATCGTTACCGCGTGTTCGATTCGCGCGGCCGGCCCCTCGTGCCGCAAGTGTGCATCGACTTCATCATCGATACGTTCGAGCGCGCCGGCGGCGCGTGGTGGAGCCCGCGCGGCGAGACGCCGGGAAAGACGACCGGTCGTGTCGACTTCGACGCGCTCGGCATGGAAAATCGCCGGAGCGTCGAGCAATTTCTCGCGCTCGCCGGCGCGAGCGAATGGTTCGACTACCGGCCCGTGCCGCCCGAGGAGCAGGTGCGCCTCGAGCTTCGCGATCGCTTCTACGCGACGCTCTATGCGCGGCGCGCCGAGTATCGTCCCGGCGACGTGGTCGTGATCTTCGGTTTGAGGAGCGACGAGAAGCTCCACTACCACTCGTTCTTCGTGTTCGACGCCGACCCCGTCACGGGCATGCCGACGCTCGTCGCCGGCAACTCCGGGCGCCCGCGCATCCGCACGTTGGGCGTCGAGATGGCACCCGCGCCGAAGCGCAAGCTCTTCGCGCGCCTGCGCCCCCGGCTCGAATGGCTCGAACGAGCCGTATCGTCCGAGCGCGTCGCCGAGCGCGATCCCGCCGAAAGCACCGGGCCCGGGCCGGGCTGATTCGCTCCGAAAGGCGAGGCGCCCTTGACCGAAACGCCCGAGGAACTACCTTCGGGCCCGACGTGACGAGCGAGCGACAGGAAAGCGTGCGCGTGGCCCTCCTCGGCTGCGGAACCGTGGGCGGCGGGGTCCTGCGGCTGCTCCGCGAGAACGGCGCTCGGCTGGCGTCGCGCGTGGGCGCGCCCATCGAAGTGTCGCACGTGCTCGTTCGGAGCCTCGACAAGCCGCGGGTCGAGGAGTGCAAGAAAGAGTGGCTTACGACGGATCCGAACGCGGTGTTCGGCGACGCGCGCGTCGACGTCGTGGTCGAGGTGATGGGCGGCGGAGAGCCGGCACGCGGCTACATCGAGCGGGCGCTCGGGGCGGGTAAGGCCGTCGTGACCGCGAACAAGCTGCTCATCGCGGAGCACGGCGCCGAGCTCCTCGCGCGCGCCGTCGAGCGCAAGGTCGATCTCGCGTTCGAAGCGTCCGTCGGCGGCGGCATTCCCATCATCCGCACGTTGCGCGAGGCCCTCGCGAGCGATTCGGTCGCGAGCGTGCACGCGATCTTGAACGGCACCTCGAACTACATCCTGACGCGCATGCGAGACGCGGGGCTTTCGTTCGAGAGCGCGCTCGGCGAGGCGCAAGAGCTCGGCTACGCCGAGGCGGACCCGTCGCTCGACGTCGACGGCCACGACGCCGCGCAGAAGCTCACCGTCATGGCGATGCTCGCGTTCGGTGCGCGGGTCGATACGCGGAACATGCTCGTCGAGGGCATTCGCAGCCTCGACGAGACGGATTTTCGTCTGGCCGATCGCTTCGGATTCACGTTGAAGCACCTCGGTATCGGCTACGACCGAGGCGAACGCGTCGAGCTTCGCGTGCATCCGGCGCTCGTCAAGAAGACGAGCGTGCTCGCCAACATCGACGGCGTGTTGAACGGCGTGTTCGTGATGGGCCGAGCGCTCGGTCCGTGTTTGCTCGTGGGGCGCGGGGCCGGGGACATGCCGACGGCGGTGAGCGTCGTCGCCGATCTGGTCGACGTCGCGCGTGCGCGGCGCGGCGGCGAACCCGGCCTCTCGACGCGCGGTATCGCGCTCTCCGAGCGCCCGCTGCTCGGTCAGGACGAAATCGAAACCCGGTACTACCTCCGCTTCGACGTCGGGGATCATCCCGGCGTCGTCGGCAGCATCGCTTCGGCGCTGGGCAGCGAAGGCGTCAGCATCGAGCAGATGGTGCAGGACGGTCGCGCGGTCCGGGCCGGCGAGGCCGTGCCCGTCTGCATCATCACGCACGCTTGCGCCGAGGGCGCGGTCCTCCGCGCGCTGACGACGGTTCGCAGCAAGCCCTTCTTGCGCGGCGCGCCGCGGATCCTCCGGATCGAGGAGGCTTGAGCCGCGTGGCGGACGCGCGTCCGCTCGGCGTATTCGACTCCGGCCTCGGAGGGTTGACCGTCGTGCGCGCGATCCGCGAGGCGCTTCCCGACGAACGCATCGTGTACCTCGGTGATACCGCGCGCGTTCCGTACGGCACGCGCTCGCCGGAGACGATCGTGCGTTATGCGCGGGGATGCGCGCGGGTGCTCGCCGAGCACGGCGTGAAGGCGCTCGTCGTCGCGTGCAACACGGTGAGCGCCGTCGCGCTCGACATGCTGCGCGTCGAGTTCGATTTGCCCGTGCTCGGCGTCGTCGAGCCGGGCGCGCGTGCCGCGCTCGACGCTCTGGAACGCATGCCCGAACGGCCCGGGGCGCCCGAGCCGAAGATCGGCGTGCTCGGTACGCTCGGGACGATTCGTTCGGGCGCGTACCTGCGCGCCATCGGGCGTCTCACGACGCGCGCCGAGGTCGTCGCCGCGGCCGCGCCGTTGCTCGTGCCGCTCGTCGAGGAGGGCTGGATCGAAGGCGCCGTGCCGCGGCTCGCCGTCAGGCGCTACGTCGAGCCCCTCGTGGATGCGGGAGCGCGCGTGTTCCTGCTCGGCTGCACGCACTATCCGCTCGTCGCTTCGCTCGTCGAGGAGACGGCGCGCGAGCTCGCGGGTGAAGCCGTGTTCGTGGTGGACGGCGCGGCGGCGACGGCACGCGAGCTCGCGCGCTGGATGGCGGAAGGACGTGTCGTCGGGGCGCCGCCGGGCGGGTCGAGCTCGAGCGCGAGCGGCCTCGAGCTCCTCGTGACCGATTTACCGGCGAGCTTCGGCGAGGTCGCGAGCCGATTCCTCGGCGCGGGCACGCCCGAGGTTCGCCAGGTCGACCTCGTGTAGGGCGTTTGCCGTGAAAACGGCTCGATCCGTTGCCACGACAAAGCGCGCGGTGGGACGAAAATCGAGGGCAGGAAACGTGGGCCGTGGTGGTACAAATGAATCACGTGACGGATCCGGATGAGGAGCTTTCGGCCGGGAGGCTCGGTCGAACGGTCGGGGGCCGCTGGCTTCTCGAGCGCGTGCTCGGTATCGGCGGCATGGCCGCGGTCTACGCCGCGCGCGACCCGTCCGGGGCCGTCGCCGCCGTGAAGATCCTCCACCCGGAGATGAGCGTGCGGCGCGAGATCCGCGAGCGCTTTCTGCGCGAGGGGTACGTCGCGAATCGCGTCGGTCACCCCGGAGCCGTTCAGGCGCTCGAGCACGGGGACTCGGGTGACGAAGTGTTCCTCGCGATGGAATTGCTCGCGGGGGAAACGCTCCGCGCGCGCGTGCAGCGCCACGGCAAGCTGCCCGTCGGCGAGGTGCTCGACTACGCCGATCAGATCCTCGACGTGCTCGCCGCGGCGCACGAAAAGGGCATCGTCCATCGCGATCTCAAGCCCGATAACCTCTTCGTTTCGCCCGAAGGTCGCGTCAAAATCCTCGATTTCGGGCTGGCGCGCGTGCTCGACGGCGTCCCGTCGGAGCACCGCACCCGCACCGGCGTCGCGCTCGGCACGCTCGCGTACATGGCGCCCGAGCAAGCGCTCGGACGGCGCGCGGAGATCGACGGGCGCGTCGACGTCTTCGCCCTCGGCGCCACGATGTTCCGCGTGCTCTCGGGCCGCCGCGTGCACGACGCCGAGAGCGAGGCGGAGCTTCTCATGGCCATGGCGTCGCGGCCTGCTCCGCCGCTCGAGAGCGTGATTCCGGGCATCTCGCCCGCCCTTGCGGGGGTGGTCGATCTCGCGCTCGCGTTCTCGCGCGACGCGCGCTATCCCGACGCGCGCACGATGCAGGGTGACGTACGAGCGCTCCGGCAGGGGCAGCCCGGTCCGTACGCGAGCGCGCGGCTTTCGTCGCGCGAGCAGGCGACGCGGGCGGAAGCTCCGGCGGTGTCGCAGCGCACGCAACCGCTCTCGGCGACGATGCAGTCGCACGTCCGGGGCACGAGCAACACGATGCCCATGCCCGCGGGCATGGGCGGGGCCGGAGCGCCGGGCCCCTCGGCGTTCGCGGCGACGCAGCCGCCGTCGTCCGGGCGCACGGCGCCGCTCACCGCGCATGCGCCGGGGGCCTACGCTGCCGCGCCCGGTCCGGCGGCGTTCGGCACGACGATGCCGAGCACTCCGGCCGGTCCCGCGTTCCCTTCGGCAGCACCCTTCAGGAGTCCCGTCGCGGCAGCGAAACCCGCGCGGCGGACTTCGCTCGCCCTCTTCGCGGTGCTCGGGCTAGCGGGGCTCGCGCTCGCGGGCGGTGGCGCAGCCTGGTTCTTCCTCGGGGACCAAAAGGCCGAAGCGTCGGCGGTCGGGTCGCCGAGCCCCGCGCTTCCCGAAGCCACCGCTCCGCCGGCGAGCAGCGTGGCGGCACCCGTTTTCGACACGACCCCCGCCGTCACTCGCAACGACGAAGCGTCGGCGACGCAGCCGCTTCGAAAGTCGGTGGTCAAGAAAGACTCCGCCGCCCCGGGCGCTTCGGCGTCCGCCGGGGCTCCGCTCGCACCGTCGTCGAGCTCCGCGCCCGCTGCGCCCGCGCCGACCGCGGGCGCGGAGAGCACCGCGGCTCCGCCGGCTCCTCCTCCGCCCGCACCGGTGCCGTCCCCGTCGGTCGCCCCGCCAGCGCCGCCGAGCCCGCCGCCGCCGAGCACGGCTCCCCCAGCGCCGCCGCCCCCGAAGCGGGGCCGGGGACGCGGCAAGAACGACTGAGCGCGTTCGCGCGGGTGAGGGACGCTACGCCTTGGCGACGCAGTGCGCGAGCACCGCCATGCGCACGGCGACGCCCGCTTCGACCTGCTCGAGAATCGCGCTTTCGGCTGCGTCGGCGAGGTCGTCGGCGAGCTCGACGCCGCGATTCATCGGGCCCGGGTGGAGCACGATGGCGTCGGGTCTCGCGAGCGCGAGCTTCGCGCGGTTCAGGCCGAAGTAGCGCGAATATTCGCGGAGCGAAGGCAACAACGCGGCGCCGAGCCGCTCGCGCTGGATGCGCAGCATCATCACGACGTGCGCTCCTTCGAGCGCCGGCTCGATGCGCTCGTACGTGGGCGCGCCGAGCGCTCCCGGGTCGCGCGGCAAGAGCGTGCGCGGTCCGGCGAGCCGCACCTCGGCGCCGAGCAGCTTGAGCAAGAGCGCGTTCGACCGCGCGACGCGGCTGTGCAAGATGTCGCCGCAGATCGCGACGACGAGCCCGTCGAGGGAGCGGCCGAGGCGCTTCTTGATCGTGAATGCGTCGAGCAGCGCCTGCGTCGGGTGCTCGTGCATGCCGTCCCCGGCGTTGACGACGGCGGCGCGCGTCCGTCCCGCGACGTAGTGGGGCGCGCCCGACGCAGCGTGACGGATGATGATCACGTCCGCGCGCATCGCGTCGATGGTGGCGACCGTGTCTCGCAGCGTTTCGCCCTTCGTCGTGCTCGACGACGAGCTCGCGAGGTTGATGACGTCCGCTCCGAGGCGCTTGCCGGCGAGCTCGAAGCTCGTGCGGGTGCGCGTCGAGGCCTCGAAGAACAGGTTCATCACCGTCTTCGTGCCGAGCGTGCCGAGCTTGCCCGCCGGGTTTCGATTCGACGCGTGGTACGCCTCGGCCGCGTCGAGCAGCGAAAGCGCCGTCGAACGATCCATCCCCTCGATGCCGAGCAGGTGGCGGGGCGACGGGCTCACGAGCGGCGTCTTTACTCCCGAGGGAACGGAGAGTCCACCGCTATTCTGCGTCGGCGTACGCGGGGCCGCTCGTGACGTGGAAGTAGAGGCGGCTGCAATCGGCGTTCGGTTGGGGATGCCCGCGCGTGCCGAGATCGGCGAACCACACGAAGGGCCCCGTCGCGGAATCGCGCCACGCCGCGCGCGAAACGCCGCGCACGAAGTCGTTGAAGAACAGCGTGCGCCCGTCCGTCGAGACGCCGGTCGGCTGTCGTACGACGCCGTTCTCTTGCTTGAACTCGCAGATTTCGACGGCGCTTCCGACGGGCCAGGGCTCGGGCCCCGTGCGGCGGGAAACGTGGAGCGGGTAGTCGCTGTCCGGGTTATTGACGAGGTAGTAGAGCGTCGCATCGTCCGGAGCGATGACGGCACCGAGAAACGTCTCGCCGTTCGCCCGGGCGGCGGCGTCGAGCGTCGCGAACGAGCCCTCGCTCGGTGCGCCGAACGCTTGCTCGCGCGCCGTGCGCACGAGCTCGACGAGCATGCCGTCGTCGCCGAGCGCGACGAGTCGAAGCCCGTCGGGGCTGAGCGTGAAGTAGTCGCGGTACGCGAGCTCGGTGCCCGCGCCGAAGTTCACCGCCTGCGATGCGCGATCGGCGACGTAGAACTTCGTATCCATGTTCGCGTTGCCGTACCAGGCGATGCTGAGCTCGTCGGGCGTGATGGCGACGAGCTCGGCGGCGCCGTCCATCAACGGGAGATCGACGGGCGCTCCCCACGTGCCTGCCGGGTCGCACTCGGCCGTGATGTTCGGCGGCTCATCGCTCTCGGAGTCCGAAGCGCAAGTCGGAAAGCCCGCGCTTCCACCGGTTCCGCCCGTGGACGTGCCGCCGGTGGAGGTGCCGCCTTCGCCGCCGCTCAGCTCGCCGCCCTCACCGCCGGTGCCCGCCGACCCGCCCTGCGCGCCCGCGCCCGACGAGCCGCTCGTTCCACCCGCCGGCTCGCCGCCGTTCGCGCCTCCGGTGCCCGTGCTTCCCGACGCGCCGGCGGAGCCGCCGCTCGACTCGCCGGCGTCCGGGGTCGAGGTGGGCGGGGCAGAGTCGTCCCCTTCGTCGCCGCAGGACCAGGCGAGGAGAAGCGCGAGAGCCGCGAGGAGTCTCCGGGTACTCACGAGACCGATCCTACTCCGCCGGCACGCAATCGAAAATCTGGCGCCACTGATGCAGCGTCGGCGTCGCGGTCATCGACGGGTTGAACGTCATCGTGATGCGGAGGTAGTTCTGGCCCGACGGGAGCGGCGTCGTCGCATTTTGCAGGACCTGATCGATCGTCTGAGGCCCGCGGTACCAGATACCCGGACCGGTGCCGCTCGCGGGCAGGGCCGTGCTGACGGAAAGGGGGGTCGCGGGTGCGTACGCGGCCGCAG
Organism: Polyangiaceae bacterium; assembly: GCA_036374535.1. Taxonomy (GTDB): domain Bacteria; phylum Myxococcota_A; class Polyangia; order Polyangiales; family Polyangiaceae; genus PMG-095. The sequence continues at coordinate 5,133 of DASUTR010001031.1, read as the reverse complement.
CCGTCGCTTTCACCTGAGCGGTGAAGCCGATGCTGGTGCTCGTCGGCACCGTGGCCTGCCACTCGAAGAAGCGCCATTTCACCTGGGTACCGCGCGGGCAGTTGGCGATGTATTCCCGCGTGGTGCTCTGCGTCGTGTAGACCGTCACGGGGGGCGGAGGAACGAGCACGCAGACGCCGCCGCCCGTCGGGCAACTCAAGCCGGAGCAGCAGTTCGCGGTGGTCGTGCAGGCGGCGCCGGCCGCGGAACACGAGCTGATGTTCTGGCAGAGACGCGTGGGCGGAACCGTCGCGCTCGACGTGACCTTGCACTCGCGAGTCGGCGAAGCGCCCGTCGCGAGACAGCAGTCGTCGTCGCTCGCGCACGCGCCGTTCAGGTCGACGCACGGCGAGCTCACCCAGTAGCCGTCCGAATTACCGGCGGTGAGCTCCTGGCCCGGCAGGTAGAACGCGGGGTGGCTGGGATCGGAGCCCGGCGTGACGGTGTTGTCGATCGCGGCAACCCAGAGCTTTTTCGTCTGAGGTTCGCCGGACGTGCAGGAGTACGTCGGTTCTGCGTCCCACGGATCGTTGCGCGCGACGCTGCCGTACATACGGCGCGACGTGAACACGACCCACGAGAACCCGCCCGCCTGCACCGGGCTCACGGCAGGCAGGTAGTTCAGGCGATAGTCGACGACGTTGTTCGCCGTGCCGGTGTTCGAACAGTTGTCGGCTTGCGTGATGGTGAACGAGGAGCCGGCGTTCTGGTGATAGGTGGTCGCGAAAACGCTCGCCGGACGCGTGTCTTCCGGCAGGTAAGCGGCACCCGCCGACGTGAGGCCGTTCAGGGCCGAGAGGCGAGTCGGCACGGCGGCCGTCCCGCTGTTCGCGGGCACGACCGACATCCAGAGCTCGGCCAACGCGCCGGCGACGGTGTTGAGATGCGACGGCGACCAGCTGCTTCCGAGCACGCCGCCGCCCGAGGACGACTGCGAGGAGCGGTACTGGCGCTGGTAGATGACGGCGGAGCCGTTGGGAAGGAACGAGGGCCAGGCGACGCGCTGGGTGACGCCCGGCGTAAGATCGCGGGCGTTCGAGACGCCTTCGCCGGTGCCGTTACACGGCGGCGTGCCGCAGGCGAAGTCCATGACGACGAGGCGCGTTCCACCCGACGCGGCAGCGAGCGTGCCGGACGGGGACTGGCCGAGGTTACTCCCCGCCCAGAAGCCGAACGCGAGCTTGTCACCCGCGGGCGAGAAGCGCGGCGTGACGGCTTGCATGTTGTTCGGCCAATTGGTGAGCGAAATGATCGTGTTCGGGTCGTTCGGGCTGTAGAGATTCGAGTTTGCCGGCGGCGAGCGCCAGTTCTCGTCGCTGTTGCCGCCGTGGGTCATGTAGAGCGAGCCGTCGGTGCGCGGGCCACCGAACGTGTAACGGTTTCCCGGCACGTTCTCGGTATCGCCGACCGTCGAGTTGTAGTTTTGGAGGACGGGAACGGCGTACGGCGGGTCGCTGGGGTCGCTCGTGTCGAAGAGCTGAGAATTGTTGAACGTGACGCCGCCGCTCGGGCGGCGTCCGTTGGCGATCAACCGCGTGCCGTTCAGATTCAGCGAGTGGCAGACCGTGCAACGGCGCGTTCCGCCCGCGGCGGACGTGGAGGTCGGCTGAACGGCGACGGTCGGTGTGGTCGCACCCGGATTGATGCGCAGAACCGCGCCCGTGTTACCCGCGAGCGGCGACGTGTACGAGTTGTAATACACGGTGCCCTTGAGCTGGCCGTCGACGAAGCGAATGCGCCGCCGGCTCTCCTGCTCGACGACCGAGGCGCGCACGCGCTGGACGAGAAGATCGGCGTTCTGTCCGCGCGCGGTCTGCTCGAAGTACTGCCAGGCGGCCGCGGGGATCACGACCTGGGGATTTCGCGAGTCGACGGCGACGCCCGCCGTTTGCGAGACGACGTTCGACTCCCGCACGACGATCGAATAGTTGAAGTCGGAGTAGGGAACGGCGGACGGGTTCGACGACGTGTTGACCGGGTAGCGCAGCGAGACCTTGACCGCGCGATCCTGCAGCGACGCGGTGCTGCCGCTCGCTGCGGTGCTCGTGTACCAGTACTGGATGACCGGCGGGGGGAGAGCGAGCGGAAAGAACGTGTCGGCGTAGGGGTAAAGCCAGTTGATGCCCGCCGGGGTGGTGCCGGCCGCCGGCGTGTTCCACGCGCCGAAGCTCGAGATCTGAGCGGCGGTCGCCGGCGAGTTCGGCGCGCCGGCCGGCGTTTCGACGACGTTCACCTTGACGTTCACGGTCGTCGTCGCGCTCGTGCCGAGCGCGTACACGGTGACCTGAATCGGGCCCGCGATCGGTACCGCGACGGTCAACGCGCCGTTCGCGTTGGTCGTGCCGGTGATCTGGGCCCGATCGACCTGGTTGATCGTCCAGGTCATGGGGAACGGCAGCGGCGTGCTGCAACCGGTCGGGCCGTAGCCGACGGTGAAGAGCACCGGTCCGGCCGGCGTCGTGACGGGGGGGGGCCCGAAGCCCGTAACGGTGACGACGTTGCCGGTCGAGACCGTCGCGGGCGTGGGCGCGAGCGTCAGCGTGGTGCAGGGGATGCCGGCGTCGCTCGTCGCGATGAGGGTCAGCCCCGCGTCGGTATTCGAGAAGTTCGAGCCCGCGTCGAACCCGCCCGGCGTGTCGGGCGTTACGTTGCAGTACGGATCACACGGGTCGATCTCGGGGCTGCCCGCGTCCGTCTTCGGGCACACCTGAGCCGCCCCGAGACCCCGCGTGCCGAGCCCCGGTGAGCCCGTCGCGGTCGACTTCACCGTAACGCGGTCGCCCGTGCAGGCGCTCCAAGCACCGTCGGTGCACGTGCGCGTGCCCATCTGGCACGTGACGTAGTCGTCGAACTGCTCGCGGATGCGACCGCAGTCGACCGCTTCGCCCTCCGTGTCGCACGCGCAGCCTTCATTCGGCGTCGCGCACGGATCCGGTAGGCCCGGACCGCCCGCGAAGTCGCCGCCGCCGACGATGGGGCTTCGCACGGGATCGTCCGAGCAGGCGCCCACCATGGCGAGCGGTAGGCACGCGCCGAGCAACACGCCGAACAGCAGGCGGGTCTTCGCCGGGTTCACGTCGAGGGCGCGACGAAGCGCGCGGACGACGCCACCAACCTGACGACCAAGCGAGCTCATTCGGCCCTAGCGATAGTGCACGTTACGTGCCGCGGTGGGGCATGTACAAGTTATCGACTTCGTTCAGCAAAAGCTTCTTCGCGCGGGCGGCGGTAACGCAGAATTGTCAGGTGTCTGCAAAAAGTTTCGCTAGCTCCAGGGTAGGGCGGTTTCCCACCCCGGGACCCGAACCCGTGGCGACTGCTCGGCCGTGATTCGTGCCGGCCGTTCTAGTTGAGCCAGCCGCCGGGCGGTTTCTTCACGTCTTCGTCGTCCTCGTCGCGGCTGCGTCCGCCTTCGAGGACCTGAAGGCCGCTCTTCGCGACACGTTTGCGACGCGCTTCGGCCTCACGTCGCGCTTCTGCGTCGAGCCGGGCGAGCCGTAGCCCGAGCCACGCGCGCCGGATCGGCGACGGGCTGCCGCTGCCGAAGAGCCAGCCGGCGAGCATGCCGCCGAACGGCGCGAGCCGTCCTTCGGTGTCTTGCGTGGCGGCCAGGAGGTACATGATGTTCACGGCGACGACGAAAATGATGAGCCCGCGGCTCGTCACCGGGATGACGAACATGAGGTTCAGCGTGCGGCCGCGGAACGTGAGCGCCCACGCGATGGACACGGCCGAAACGACGGGGCCGGCGCCGAACCAATTCTCCGGGACGACCTTCGCGCTCACCGACGCAGGCAGCGCGAGCTCGAGCGCCATCTGAAACGCGTAGGCGAACACCGCGGAAAGAGCGAGGAACTTCAGAAAGCGTTTCGGTCCCCACTCGCGCTCGAGCGACGGCGAGAGAAAGTAGAGCCCGAGGAGCGTGAAAAGGATGTGGCCGACGGTGCCGGTCGGAATGTGCAGGAGCGGCGCGGTGAACAAACGCCAGATTTCGCCGCGCAGGATTTCGGACGTACTGCCCGTGAGCGCCTCGAAAACCGCCGGGGACGCGCCGCCCCAGTTGAGCCCGACGGCGAACACGACCCAGATTGCGAGCAGGCCGATGAGCACGCCGCGAAGCGCGCGTCCGGGTCGGGGGAAACCGAAAGACGGGGCTTGTTGATGGCCGCGGGGCATCGAAGGAGATCCTGATGTCTCGAGGCTCTCGCAGCAAGCCCGCTCGCTCGGGAGCTAGGGCGAAAGGGAGCACACGGCGCGAACCGTATCGCCCGGGAAGACCGTTCCGCTACAGAGCGCGCTTCCTACGCCGCGCACGGAGGCCAGCGCCGAGGCCGGGCCGCCTGCTCGGCCACGGAACTGAATCGGTCTCGAGCAGGTGCTCGCATCGACGTGTCTCGTGTCCGGCTCGCCGTCGGTCATCTCGACCGTGAGCTCCTCGAACGAGGTGGCGTCGCATTCGAGGCCGAGCACGCCGAGCGCTTCCTCGGGATCGACCTCGAGCGTGCCGTCCGAGACGAGTGGCAGGCACGTCGCGGTCGTCGTGACCCCGGGAAGCACGCGAGCGACGCACGTCGTTCCCCAAGCCGGGCTGCTCGCCGACGCTTCGAAGGCGCGGAGCGGAAACTCGAAGGTCGTGCCGGCGCCCGCCGGTGCGGGAAAGCTCGCGGACTCGCCACAGGTCGCCGTCTGCGTCGCGCCGCCGGGGGGGCTCACTTCGAAGTGGTCGACCGCGCCCGGGGCGTCGCCGCACTCGAGGTCGCCGAGCGCGCCGTCGAGGTTGACCTCGATGGCCGACTCGACGCTCGGTGACGCGTCGGCGAGCATCGTGCACGAACCGATCGTACGTCCCACGCCGCTGTACGCGATGACGGGATTGTCCATCGAACAGGCCGCTGTCCAACGCGGCTCGACCCGCTCGGAGGTCACCGGATCGTACAGAATGCGCGCGCCAGGGCCGAGCGCGACGAGGTCGTCGCGGTCGTAGCCGTCGATTTCCGCCCAATAGCGATGGCCGGGAACGACGCGCGAGAAGCCGACGCTCTGCGTGCAGGGGGTAGGGGCCGCGTCGGGCTTGCCGTCGCCGTCGAGATCGGC
>DASUTR010001030.1:0-5224 GCA_036374535.1 Polyangiaceae bacterium | reverse complement strand
CTCCGACGTCGAGGACCTTCACGTGCTTAGGAATCGAATCGAACGTATCGGCGGCGAGCAGCATCTCCTCGGCCCGATCGGCCCGGCGATCGTGTCCGAACTCGTTGTCGCTCGCCGCGTGGAGCACGAGCGTGAGCGGCTTACCCCGGAGAGAAACGTCGATGCGAAGCGGCACGCCATAGCCCCCCTTCTTCGCCGTGTCGTCGCCGGAAGCCCGCGCAGCGTCCGCGCGAAAGGGTTCGACGCGCAGGATCTGCGCTCCGGGCAGGGAATTTTCCACGATTTTTCGCACGCGCCGCGCCACGTCGACCTGAAGCGTGTCGTTCGACGCCGTGACGCTCGTTGTTTGCGCCATGGCAAGTTCGTATTCACGGTCCGTGCCAGCCGCCGGCCCGCACGAGCCCCCTCCGGAGGGCACGACGATGCGGCATTCCGCGTCATGGGCCCGAGAAGACGCCAGGCCGCCGCAGCCCCGGCAAATCATGCGCGAACGCGAGGAAGCCGAGACGTTTCGTCGTACGCGGAACCACCCCGGGTCCGCTGACAGCGGCGCCCAATCCGCCGATACTGCTCCTCGTGAACGACGCAATGAGCCTCGACACGCTGGGGGCGCGCGAACGGGAGCTCGGCGAAGAAGAGAAGCTCGTCCAGGCGAGCGTTCGTCGGTTCGTGCGCGAACGCTACCTGCCCCGCGCTCGCGAGCTCTACGAGCGTGAGGAGTTCCCCCGCGAGCTCGTGCCCGAGCTCGCCGAGCTCGGAGTGCTCGGCGCGAGCATCCAGGGCTACGGCTGCGCCGGCATGAGCCCCGTCGCCTACGGGCTCGTGCTCGAGGAGCTCGAGTACGGCGACAGCGGGCTCCGGAGCTTCGTGAGCGTTCAGGGCTCGCTTGCCATGAACGCCATCGCCTTCTTCGGCACCGAGGCCCAGAAGCAGAAATACTTGCCCGAAATGGCCGCCGGCAAGCTCATCGGTTGCTTCGGTCTCACCGAGCCCGACAGCGGCTCCGATCCGGGCTCCATGCGCGCGCGGGCGCGCCGCGACGGCAACTCGTGGATTCTCCAGGGCACGAAGACGTGGATCACGAACGCGCCGATCGCCGACGTTGCCGTCGTGTGGGCGAAGGTGGACGGCGGCGGGGCCGAATCGGTGCGAGGCTTCGTCGTCGAGCGCGGAACCGCGGGCTTCGAAACGCCTCGCATCCACGGCAAGATGAGCTTGCGTTCGAGCGAAACCGGCGAGCTCGTGCTCGGCGAGTGCCGGGTTTCGGAAAGCGCCGCGCTCGAGCACAAACCGGGACTCGGCGCGCCGCTTCGCTGCTTGAACGAAGCGCGCTTCGGCATCTCGTGGGGAGCCGTGGGCGCCGCCAAGGCCTGCTTCGACTGCGCCCAGGAGTACACGCGAACGCGCATTCAGTTCGGGGGCTCGCTCGCGAGAAAGCAGCTCGTGCAGGAGAAGCTCGTCGAGATGGCGAGCGAAATCGTGAAGGCGGAACAGCTCTCGCTGAAATTCGGCCGCATGAAACAAGCCGACGGCCGTCTGCTCCCGGAGCAGGTTTCGCTTTGCAAGCGTAACAACGTGAAGATGGCGCTCGACTGCGCGCGCGCTGCCCGCAGCCTCCTCGGCGCGAACGGAATCTTGCTCGAGTACCCCGTGATCCGGCACCTCCTGAACCTCGAGAGCGTCTTCACGTACGAAGGCACGCACGAGGTTCACACGCTCGTCCTCGGCAAGGCGCTGACCGGCGAAAACGCCTTCTAGGCCTGCGCGCGCACGTCGAACGGGGCTGCCCGCCCCGTTTTCAGCGCTCGATCACCGTCTCGAGGTACTCGGCCGGCACGACGAGCGAGGTCGAACGGCGCGTGAGCCGCGTGCAGAGATCCACGATATCGGCGGCGAGTCGCGCCTGGCCCTCGGAGTCGAGCTTCGCGAAGGCGACGTGGGTCGGCCCGTAGAAGCGCCGGAAAACGTCGACGAAGTGGCTCGGCGACTCGTAGCGAAACACGAAATGCTTGCGCACCGAGCGGATCGCGCGCATGCGGGGAAACAGCTCGCGCAAGTGTTCCTCGGTCCCCCAGCCGATCGGCGAAGCGACGCCCGCGGGCGGCGGTACGTGGCGAGCGACGACCTTGAGCAGCTGGCCGATGAATCCCTCGGGCGTCCAGCTCGCGAGCGCGATCTTTCCTCCCGGACGCACCACGCGCACGAGCTCGTGCGCGGCGCGAACGTGATCCGGAGCGAACATCACACCGAACGTCGACACCGCTGCGTCGAAGGACGCTTCCGGGAACGGCAGGCGCTCGGCATCGCCTTCGACGAAGTCGATGTCGAGACGCTCGGCGCGCGCGCGCTCGCCGGCTCGCTCGAGGAGGGCGGGCACGTAGTCGAGACCGATCACTTTGGCGAAACGATGGGCCGCGGCGAGCGCTGCGTTTCCGTTGCCGCACGCCACGTCGAGCACACGCGTGCCGGCTTCGAGATCGACCGCCTCGCACAGCGACTCTCCGACGAGGTCTAGCGTCGTGCCGATCACGGCAAAGTCGCCCGACGCCCACATGGCCTGCTGGCGCGCCTTGACTGCCGCGAGATCGGGGGCGGCTGTGTTGCTCTTGCGGGTGCTCGGGGGGGTATCGAAAGTCTGCGTCATGAGGGCTTCTCCTGGTCGGCCGGCGCGAAAACGCTGCGCCGTACCGCTCTTTTGTAAGAGCAACCGTACGGTCGAGGAATGACTCGGCGTCCGTTTGACATGACCGATCGTCGGGCCGAGGATCGCGCCCCCATGAGCACCGATACCTTGTCGGAGGTGCTGCGGGCCGTCCGCCTGACCGGGGCGGTGTTTTTCGATATCCAGGCCTCCGCCCCGTGGGTCGCCGAAACGCCGAGCGGGCGTGAGGTGGGCCCCCACATCATGCCCGGCTGCGAGCACGTCATCGAGTATCACGTGGTGACGGCGGGCACCTGCTTCGGCGGACTCCCGAACGAGCCGCAGCTCCGGCTCGAAGCGGGCGACATCATCGTCTTCCCTCAGGGTGATCGTCACGTCATGTCGAGCGCGCCGGGCATGCGCGGCGATCCGAACGATTTTCCGAAAGACGCGCGTGCTCGAAACATTCCGCTCGCGCTCAGCATCGGCGGTGGCGGAACCGATCAATCGCACCTCGTGTGCGGCTTTCTCGGCTGCGATGCACGCCCGTTCAACCCGTTGCTCGCGGCGCTACCGCGCGTGATTCACCTTTCCCGCGCGCAGAACGAGGGCGCCCACCTGCATTTCGTCGAGCTCGCGATGGCCGAAACCGCTGCCGCGCGGCCGGGCGGCAGCACCGTGCTCGCGCGGCTGAGCGAGCTCTTGTTCATCGAGGTGGTCCGCCGCTACCTCGCCACGCTGCCTGCCGACAACGTCGGTTGGCTCGCGGGGCTCCGCGACGAAGGCATCGGGCGCGTGCTCGCGGCTCTTCACCAGCGTCCGACCCACGCCTGGAGCCTCGACACGCTCGCGCGCGAGGTCGGACTGTCGCGCTCGGTGCTCGCGGAGCGCTTCGCGCACTTCGTCGGCATCCCGCCGATGCAGTATCTCGCGCAATGGCGCATGCAGCTCGCAGCGAGCCTCCTCGCGAGCACGTCCCTGAGCCTCGCGGAAATCGCCGAGCAAGTCGGCTACGGCTCGGAGACCGCGCTGTCGCGTGCTTACAAGCGCTGGGTGGGCGTCGCTCCCGCGGATTGGCGGCGCGGCAAACGTGACGGCGAAAACGTCTGAGTGAACGTGACTTTCAGTCCGTGAGACCGACGGCGCGAGCCCATTCGGGCGAGGGTTCGACGAGCTTTCGCTGATCGAGGTCGAAGAGCCCGAACACGAACACGGCTTCGCACGCGGCCGTGCCGTCCGCCTTGACGATGACCTGCTTCATGCGCCCCACCTTGCGCTCGTAACTCACGAGCTCGCTCTTGATCACCACCGCTTCGCGCGGGGCAAGCTCGCGCAAGAATTTCATCTCGACGCCGAGAATGGTCGGCCCCGTGCGTGTCTTTCGGATCGTTTCGATGCCGAAGCCCCGCTCGGTGATGAGATCCCAGCGTGCTTGCTCGAAAATCTCGAGGTAGCGCGCGTTGTTCAAGTGGCCGAACGAATCGAGGTGGGCTTCGCTGATGACAAGCGGCTTTTCGTGCAGCGCCGGCATGCGGCCCCAATACCACGGCACTCGCGGGATATCATGGCGCTCAACGCTTGGGCGCACGCTCGGCGCCCCGCTCGAGCTCGATGGTCGGCGAAGGCGAGATGTCGGCGGAAAGCGCCTCGCGAAGGTGAGTGAGCGCCCGCTCCGTGATGGCGGGTGAGTTCGAAGCGGTGCAATCCGACGGCACGAGCAGGTGGTAGCCGCGCATGTGCGCGTCGTGAGCCGTGAAGAGCACGCAAAGGTCGGCGGCAAATCCGGTCAAGATCAAGGTTCCGACCTCGAGCTCGTCGAGCAAGAGCTCGAAGGGCGTCGCGTAGAACGCCGAGTGCATGGGCTTCAGCACGAAGTAGTCGTCCTTTTCGGGCCGCAGTCGCAGGGATACCCCGCGACCGGGCTTGTCCGGCGCCGTGCACCCCTCGATCGTCGCGCGAAAGTCCGAGCGCCACAGCCCGAAGTTGTCGTTCACGTAGATGACGGGCACGTCTGCCGCGCGTGCTCGGCGCGCGAGCGCCTCGATGCAGCGCGAAGCCTGCTCCGCGGCGACGACCAAACGCTCAGAACCCTCGAAGTCGAAGCCGTTGATTGTGTCCACGAGAACGAGGGCGAGATTGCTCGCCATATGCCACCTCCCGCTTCAGGGCGATTTCAAGGACTCCGTGAGCTCGGCGAGCTCGGCGTTGCCGAGCTCGGGACGCAACATGCCGCGATGAGTCGACTGCACGTCTGCCGCCGTGCAACGAGCGTTCCAGCCGGAGGGCATTCCGCGCTGGGGACTTCGGCGCGCTTTCGCGTCCATTTGCCTCGAATCCGCGAACGAATCGAGGTCCGCGTTCGCGGCTTTGCCACGGCTGAGACGGTTTTGCTGCGGAGGTATCGGGCGGCGAAGGCGGAGTCGGCTAGCGCAACCGGTAGTCGCCCGCCCCACGAGCGAAACCGCGGCCGAACGATACCGCCGCGAACTGGTGCGCCGGCACGACCGTCTACGGCGCGGGCGATCGCGGCACGCCGGGCGCCGCGAACAGCGCGTGCAACTGAGCGCGGCGGGTCAGGGCGCT
>DASUTR010001029.1:0-5564 GCA_036374535.1 Polyangiaceae bacterium | reverse complement strand
CCGACACGTCCCTCGCCAAGGACTTCAACCGCCCCATCACGGCCTGCGAACCGAGAAGGACGGCGCGCCGTGCTCCTTGAACGGACCGGATTGAACCGCCAAGGCCGCCAAGAGCGGAGGAGACCGCCACCGGATTTTTGGGGGGCGACCACCGTGCGTCACTCGGACGCAACCGCCCCGAGGCGCCGCCAGTAGGCACGGCGCCCAGGTTCAGGCCATACGCTGACGACTCGCGAACTCACACCCCCCAATCCGGTGGCGCCCTTGATCCGCTCTTTGCGTCTTGGCGGTTCAATCCGAAGCGTTACTAGGCGCCGCCTTGTCGTCGGTCTTTGGCTTCGACGGCTTCGGCGAAGAGGCGGGTGTAGGAGACGGCGCTGAGGAGCGAGAAGACGAGCGAGACGTAAATGAGGGCACGGCCGACGTAGACGAGATCGACCATGCCGAGATCGATCGGACCGACCTCGAGGTGGTAGGGATAGCCGAGGATCAGACACAGAATCCCGACCATTTGGAGCGCGGTCTTGGTCTTGCCGTCCTCGCCCGCGGCAATGACGACGCCCTCGCTGCTCGCGATGCCGCGCAGACCGGTGATCGCGATTTCCCGAGCGAGCAAGAGCGCGACGGCCCATTCGGGAATGCGGCCCATCGGCACCATGTAGATGAGGGCGGCCATCACGAGCAGCTTGTCGGCGAGGGGATCGAGGAATTTTCCGAGCACGCTCACGATGTGCATGCGGCGCGCGAGCCAGCCGTCGACGAGATCGGTGAGCGCGGCTGCCGAGTAGACGAGCGCGGCCCACAGACAATCCTCGGGCGTGCCGCGGTCGATGAGCAAGATGACGACCGGGATCACGGCGATGCGGCCGAACGTCAAGAGGTTCGGCAGATTGAGCGCGTCTTGTCGAAGCGACCGGCGGCGGCGTTTGCGCTCGCCCGCGTTCGGCTTGTTCGCCGTCTTCGAGGCGTCGGAAGCGCTCGCGTCGTTCATCGCGTCGTTGCTCATGCGTCGTCGAGAAGGACGAAACCGTCGCCGCTGAAGGCGACGAAGCCGTGCGCGTGGGTTGGCGATTCTTCCGCGGTGAGCGGCTGCGCGAGCAGGCGCCCCGTCCAGCCTGCGACCGAATCGCTGCGAATCACGAGCTTCTTGTCGACCGAGGTGCCGAGTGCGCGCAGCGGCCGTTCGCTTTCGACGAGCACGGTGCCGTGACCCGAAAGCTGAACGATGACGACCGGCGCGGGCTCGCTCGGAGGCGCGGGCAGGCGGCCGTTTTCGTGACGGGCGCTCGAATCGAAGCCGAGCAGGCGCGCCTCGCGCAAGTAGACGAACTCGCCGCCGAGCTCGAGGGCGGCGATGGACCGGCCCTCGCCGGCTGCGATCGCGACGATGCCGGTTCCTTCGAGCAGCGACCAGGGCGACGCCGGGCCGCCGAACGGTTCGTCGGTGTCGTGCCCGCGCGCGCGGCGGCGGAGCGCACCCCAGCGAAACGGCGTCCGCTCGGGCTGAACCGCTCGGAGCGCGTCGTTTCGCACGGCGAACGCGACCTCGACGCGGACGAGCGCCATCGTACCGGTGAGCGAGACGCGCTCGGCGGCTACCGGAGGCGCCACCGAGAGGGCGGCGACGAGGGCGGAAGGCGTGCCGGCGACCCCGATGGGAATGGAGCCCATGCGCGGGTTGCGAATGCTCGCCGGCAGGAGCTCCGCGGGATCGGTGACGACGGGCATCGAGAGCCCGCCGAGCCGGCTCGGAATGGAAGAGCGCTGCTTCGGAGCGGGCGGGACCGTCTCCTCACCGAGCTCGACGGCGCGCCAGCGGCTCGAGCGTACGGGCTCGAGATCGCCCGCCTCCTCGGCCGTCGAGAACGACCCTTCGTCCTTCGAATCGAGCTCGAGCGCCGCGTCGGCTGCGGCTCGCCGCACCTCGTAGCGCTGCCGTTCGGCCTCGGCCACGTCGGGCGCGGGCCGCGACTGATCGAGGATTTGCGTCATGCGCCGCGCGAGCTGCGGCTGGCCCGCACGATCGAACGCGGCCTGCGCTTTTTCGTACTCACCGAGCCGCTCGAGCGCGAGCCCGTAGTAGCCCCAGGCGCGCACGTGATCGGGCTCGCGGCGGATCACGTCCTCGAGCACGTCGCGCGCCGAGTGCTGCTGGCCCGTCTTCAGGTAGCAGAGCGCGAGATTGACCTTGGGCGTGATTTCCTCGGGGCACGAGCGCACGAGCTCTTCGTAGATGCCGATCGCCCGCGGGTAGAGCCCGAGGCGGAAATAGACGACGCCGAGCAGCCCCTGACCTTCGACGTCGCGCGGCTGAAAACGCAGCGCCCGCTCGAGCTCCTCTTTCGCCTGTTCGACGCAGTTGTCTTGGAGGAGCTCGCTGCCCCGATAGAGGTGGAACAAGAAGTCTTCGCCGTCGAACGACGAGGACGGGGCCGGCTCCCGCTCGGACTCGGGCGGCATGCTCGGCGGAGGCACGGTGCGAACCGGAAACACCGACGCTCGCGAGAGCGCTTCGCTCGGATCGCGATCCCCGTCGCGGGCCATGCGTCAGCGCCCGGGCGCGCGGCCCGAGGCCGCGGCAATGGCATCCTCCAGCGTGAAGCGTTTTTCGTGGAGCGCTCGTCCGACGATGGCGCCGACGACGCGGGGGCCCGCCTTCGACAGTACCGCCAGGTGCTCCAGGGTTCCGACGCCGCCGCTCGCGATGACGGAGACGCCGCCGTCTTTCGCGAGCAGGGCCGTCGCGTCCACGTTGGGCCCGACCTCGGTCCCGTCACGGTCGATGTCCGTGTAGAGCACGGCGGCGAGGCCGAACTTCGCCATCGAGCGCACGACGTCGATGGCGCGGGTGGTCGATTGATCCATCCAGCCGTCGGTCGCTACGTTGCCGTTGCGTGCGTCGACGGCGACGACGATGCGATTCGGGTACGCTTCGGCCGCTTCTTGTACGAGATCCGGATCGCGAATTGCGGCGGTTCCGAGCACGACGCGGTCGACGCCGAGGTCGAAGTAGGCGTTGACGGTCGCCATGCTGCGAATGCCGCCGCCGACCTGGACGCCGGCGCCGAAGGACGCGACGACCTTGCGCACGAGGATCCGTTGCTGGGGCTTGCCGCCCTTCGCACCGTCGAGGTCGACGACGTGCAGGCGCCGGACGCGGCCGCTCCAATCCGCGGCGAGCACGTGGGGGTGTTCGTCGTAGACCGTGACCTCGTCGTAGCGGCCCTGACGGAGCCGGACGGCCTTGCCGTCGAGGAGATCGAGCGCCGGGATGACTTCGAACGCCATTCCTACCTTCACCCTCGCAGGAAGCTCCGCATGAGCGCAAGCCCCGCGGCTTGGCTCTTCTCGGGGTGAAACTGGGTGGCGAGGACGTTGTCCTTGCGCACGGCAGCCGTCACGCGGTTCGGCCCGTACGTCGCCGCCGCCCGCGTGAGCGTGGGATCCTCCGGCACGGCGTGGAACGAGTGCACGAAGTAAAACCAGGTTCCCGCCCCGCCGGCCGCTTCCAGGTGCGGATCGCCGCCGTGCTCGAGCTCGAGCTGGTTCCAGCCCATGTGCGGGATCTTCAGGCCGCCACCGCCGACTAGCCGCTTCACCTGACCGCGAAACCAGCCGAAGCCTCGCACTCCGGGCGCCTCTTCGCTCGACTCGAAGAGCACCTGCAGGCCGAGACAGATGCCGAGGTACGGAACGCCGCGCTTCACGGCCTCGTCGAGCGCCTCGGCGACGGGTCCGGCGAGCGCCTTCGCGCACGCTCCGAAGCCGCCCTGTCCCGGAAAGACCAGGCGATCGGCTCGGCGAATCGCATCCGGATCCGACGAACGCGCGACCGTGACGCGGCCGTCGCCCGCCGTTTCGAGCGCCTTGGCGACCGACCGCAGATTCCCCATCCCAACGTCGATGACGAGGGCGTGCATGGCGCTACTCCGTAAGGGTTCCCTTCGTGGACGGTACGCCGCTCGCTCGCGGATCGAGCTCGCAGGCCTGGCGGAGGGCCTTGGCGAACGCCTTGAAGCTGATTTCGACGATGTGGTGCAGGTTCGAGCCTTCGACGAGGTGAAGGTGGAGGTTCGCTTGCGCGGTGCGCGCGAATCCCTCGAAGAACACCTCCGCGAGCTCGACGTCCCAGTTTCCGAGCTTGGCCTTCGGTAGCGGAACGCGAAAGACGAAATACGGCCTGCCGGAGAGATCGAGCGCGGCGGTGACGAGGGCCTCGTCCATCGGCAGGGTCGCCGAGCCGTAGCGACGGATGCCATGGCGATCGCCGAGCGCGTCGAGCACCGCCTTGCCGAGCACGATGCCGATGTCCTCGGTCGTGTGATGCCCGTCGATGTCCACGTCGCCTTCGGCGGTGATGGAGAGATCGAAGGCGCCGTGGCGGGCGATCTGCTCGAGCATGTGCGAGAGGAAGGGCAGGGGAGTTTTGATCGAGCCCTGGCCCGTCCCGTCGAGATCGATCTCGACGCGGATGTTCGTTTCCTTGGTCTTTCGCTCGGCGACGGCTCTTCGGCTCACTTCAGATCCTCGACCTTCCACACGCCCCGCTCGCGCACGAGCTCGACCGTCCCGGCGGCGCCGAAGGCCATCGTCGCGCGATCGCCGGTGACTTCGAGCCGCGCGGTCGGGAGCGCCGTTTCGACGGCGGACACCAAACGTTCGAGCTCCGCGCGCTCGGCGCCCTCCCAGGCGCGCTTGAGCTCGGCGACGCCGAGCCCCTCGCGCTCGGCATCCGGGATGAAGCGGAGGAGGACGTCGTAACGACGATTCCGAAACGCCCGAACGAACCCCCGGAGCGCCGCCTCGGGCGTCGACTGACCATAAAGGTCGATCGCCGACCCATCGACCCGCCAGGCGCCCCCTTCGTAGACGAGGAGCAGGGCCTCGCCGCTCGGCGCGGTCACCACGGCCGTCACCCGCGGCGGGGAGGCGGGGCTTTCGAGGGACCGGGCGATCTCGCGGACCTCGTCAGGATTTTCCCGAACAATGCGCTGGAAAGACTCGTAAGGAATCTCTTTTTTGGCGTCGGCGCTGAGCAGGGCGTAGGCCTCTGCGGTACGCCCTTCACGAAGCGCCCTCGCATAGGCGTCGAGCGATTCCTGGGGGGAGAGCTGCTGGCCGGACGAAGCGCAAGCGCAAGCCAGCGCCCAAAGGGCGGCGAGCGAACGAGCCTTGCTACCGGCGAGCGCCAGCATGCTCGGCGAAGTAGCACAGGGGGGCGTTTATCGCGACTTCTGGACCCTGCCGGTGGCCGTACTACTGTAAAAAACATGCGGCCTCCGGAACGTGCGTCCCGTCCCGAGCGGATTGCCATCCTGCCGCTCAGGAACTCGGTGCTCTTTCCGATGTCGGTCGTCCCGATCAACGTCGGCAGACCGCGCTCGGTTCGGCTCGTCGAGGATCTGGTCGGCAACGAGCGCGCGCTCGTCGGCGTGCTCACGCAGAAGAACGCCGAGACCGTCGAGCCGACGTTCGACGATCTGTATTCGATCGGAACGCTCGCGCGCGTCGTCAAAGTAATCCGCCTGGGGCCGTCGAACTACAGCGTCGTCCTGAACGGGCTC